>DATHEV010000665.1:0-12925 GCA_035318405.1 Iamia sp. | reverse complement strand
GTGGGCGACGGTGCCATGGCTCTTGCCCACCGCCGCGGCCAGCTCGCTGGTGGTGGCGGCCCGCTCGGCGACCATGTGGAGGATGGCGTTGCGCACGGGGTGGCCCAGCGCCTTGAGCTGGGTCGGGGTGTCCGCCCGCACCTCCGGCTCGAGGTCGTAGTCCGGGGTCGCCCACCCTACGTCCGATGGTTTCCCGACGTCCGACATCCATCGGACAATAGCACGCGGCTTGACTGTGTCCATGGCCGACGAGCGTTCCCGCTGCCCCGTCTGTCGCTGGGACGGCCTCGACGCGCCGGCGTGGACCGGGATCTCGCCGTCCGATGAGATCTGCCCGTGCTGCGGCACCCAGTTCGGGTATCACGACGGGGCCGGCGGCGCGTCGGTGCGGGCCTCGAGCCATGGTGAGCTGCGGACCCGCTGGATCGCCCGAGGAGCGGTGTGGTCGTCGTTGCCGGCGCCCGCAGGCTGGGACGCCCGGACGCAGCTGGTCGACCTCGGCACCGAGGGCAACCTGGTCCGGGCGGGCGAGGTCCGGGTGGTGACCACGGACGTGGACCTGGTCTCGGGCTTGCTCTGGGGCGCCGGCGTGTCGGCGGTGGGGGAGGTGCCGCAGCCCGACGGGACCGTGGTGCTGCGGGTCGACCTGCCGCCCGGTGGACTGGCGGCGCTGGAGGCGGCCGTGGGCGACCGGTGGCTCGTCGCCGTGGCGACGGTCGACGACGGTTTGGGCGGCTGGCGGGAGCACGCCCGGGTCGTGCGGGCCGGCCGGATCGTGGTGTGGCCCCCGTGGGTCCCGTTGGGGCCGGTCGGCGCGGAGGAGGTGGTGGTCGAGATCGACCCGGGCCCGAGCTTCGGCCACGGCGCCCACCCGACCACCCGCCTCTGCCTGGAGGCCCTCGACCGTCTGGGTCCCGTGGGCCGGTCGGTCCTCGACGTCGGGTGCGGGAGCGGCGTCCTGGCCATCGCGGCCGTGCTGCTCGGAGCCCCGCACGCCGTCGCCGTGGACATCGATCCCGCCGCCGTGGAGGTCACTCGCGCCAACGCTGAGCGCAACGGGGTGGCTGACCGTATCGACGCCGGGCTCGACCTGTCCGGGGTCGAAGGCCTCTTCGACATCGTCGTCGCCAACATCGGTGCCGCCGCCCTGCGGGAGCTGGCCCCGGCGCTCGTCGCCCGGGTGGCGCCGGGTGGGACGCTCGTCCTCAGCGGCCTCCTCGACCCCCCGCCGGCGGACCTGGCCCCGTGCTTCGGCCCGCTGGAGCTCGTCGCCGACGAGCGCACCGACGGCTGGACCGCTCTGGCGCTGCGCTGACCCAGGCCCGGCACGGGCCCGATGCCAGTTCGGAGGGGCCCGAAACGTCAGTCGGGTCCCTCCGAGGCTCCGGTAGGGTCGTCGGCCGTGGCTTGAGCAACGCGTCCCCCCGTCCGTCCCCTCGACCGGAGGTCTCCGTTGCCGTCTCCCATCCCCGCCCTCACCCTCGCCGCTCGGGGCATCAGCCTCGACCGCGGCGCCACCACCGTCCTGGCCGACGTCGACGTGACCGCCTCGTCGGGTGACCGGCTCGGCCTCGTCGGCCCCAACGGCGTGGGCAAGTCGACCCTCCTCGGCGTGCTCGCCGGAACCGTCGTGCCCGACGCCGGGACCGTCACGGTCACCCCGCCGGCCGGCATCGTCGCCCTCCTGGCCCAGGAGCCGGGCCGCACCGGCGAGACCGGGCGCGAGCGCATCACCCGCCGCACCGGGGTGGCTCCGGCGCAGGCCGAGCTGGACGGGGCCACGACCGCCCTGGCCGCCGGCGACCCCGGGGCCGACGACCGCTACGCCACCGCCCTGGAGCGCTGGCTGGCGGTCGGGGCCGCCGACGTCGACGCCCGTCTCGGCACTGTGGCCGCCGACCTGGGCCTGCCGGACCCCGTGCTCGACCAACCGACGGCCACCCTCTCGGGCGGGCAGGCGGCCCGCGTCGAGCTGGCGGCGGTGCTGCTGACCCAGGCCGACGTCCTCCTCCTCGACGAGCCCACCAACGACCTCGACTTCGACGGGCTGGCCCGGCTGGAGGAGCGGGTGCGGTCGCACCAGGGCGCCCTCGTCGTCGTGTCCCACGACCGGGCCTTCCTGGAGCGCACCATCACCGGCGTCGTCGAGCTCGACGACCACAGCCGCTCGGCCCGCACCTTCGCGGGCGGGTGGCTGGCGTACCTCGACGAGCGGGCCACCGCCCGCCGCCACGCCGAGGAGGCCTACGCCGCCTATTCGTCCACCCGCGCCGACCTGCGGGCCCGGAGCCAGCAGATCCGGGAGTGGTCGGTCCAGGGCGTCGCCAAGGTGAAGACCTCGGGCGAGACCGACAAGCACATCAAGCACTTCAACACCCAGAGCAGCGAGAAGCTGGCGGGCAAGGCGGCCCGGTCCGAGAAGGCGCTGGAGCGGCTGGAGGTCGTGGACAAGCCCTTCGAGGGATGGGAGCTGCGGCTCGAGCTGGCCACGGCCGAGCGCAGCGGGGCGGTCGCCGCCCGCCTGACCGATGCGGTGGTGGAGCGGGGCCCGTTCCGGCTGGGACCGGTCGACCTGGAGGTGCGCAGCGGCGATCGGCTCGTCGTGGGCGGGCCCAACGGTGCCGGGAAGTCGACGCTCGTCGGGGCCCTGCTGGGGCGGGCGCCGCTCGTCTCGGGCACGAGCTGGGTGGGGCCGTCGGTGCGCATCGGCGAGCTGGAGCAGCTCCGCACCCGGTTCAGCGCCTCGGCCTCGTTGCTGGAGGCGGTGCTGGCCGAGACGGGGTCGACGCTCTCCGAGGCCCGATCGCTGCTGGCCAAGTTCGGGCTCGGCGCCGACCACGTGTCGCGACCGGCCGACTCGCTGTCGCCGGGGGAGCGGACCCGGGCCTCGCTGGCGCTGCTCGTGGCCGTGGGCACCAACTGGCTGGTGCTCGACGAGCCGACCAACCACCTCGACCTGCCGGCCATCGAGCAGCTGGAGCAGGCCCTGGCCACGTGGACGGGCACGCTCCTCGTCGTCTCCCACGACCGTCGCTTCCTCGACGCCGTCACCACGGAGGGCACGCGCCACCTGCGGATCGAGGCGGGCCGGGTGGTCGAGGCGTGAGGGACTCCGGCGCGGCCCCGTCCGCCATCCTCGACGCCGCCGCCTTCGACCGGGTCACCGCCGCCCTCCTCGACGCCGACGACGACCTGGCCCGGATCGTGGCCGAGCACGGGGCGCCGACGTTCTGGAGCCGGCCCGCCGGCTTCCGCGCCCTGGTGCTGCTCATCCTGGAGCAACAGGTCTCGCTGGCGTCGGCCGAGGCGGCCTACCGCCGCCTGCGGGAGCGGGTCCGCACGGTCACGCCCGAGACGGTCCTCGCCTGCTCGCCCGAGGAGCTGCGGGCCGACGGCGTCTCCCGCCAGAAGGACCGCTACCTCCGGGCCCTGGCCGACGCGGTCGGCTCCGGTGCCCTCGACCTCGACGCCCTGGCCACCCACGACGACGACACGGCCCGGGCCGAGCTCGTCGCCCTGCCCGGCATCGGCCGCTGGACCGCGGACGTGTACCTGCTCGCCTGTCTGGGCCGGCCCGACCTGTGGCCCGTCGGCGACCGCGCCCTCCAGGTCGCCGTGGCCGAGGCCCTCGGCCTCCCCGAGGTGCCCGACCCCGTGGCCCTGGAGGCCCTCGGCGAGCGCTGGCGCCCCCACCGCTCCAGCGCCGCCCGCATCCTCTGGCACGGCTACCTCGCCCGCCGCCGCCGGGTCGAGACCCCCCACGACCTGTTGGAGGATCTCTCGTCGGACGCCTCGCCTGGCGGCTCGGCCTCCTCCTCGAACTAGAGGTGCTCGCTGCGCTCGCGCTGTCTCGACGGCCTCCGCCTCGTTCCTCGCCTCCGGCCGTCCCTTCTGGGGGAGACCCCCAGACCCCCAGCGGCTGCGCCGGACAGACCTGCCCCGCGTCGTCCGGTCGCTCGCTGCGGCCGCCGGCCCGTCTAGCCCTCCAAGCGGAGGTGGGGGGTGCCGTCGGTGACGGTGATGGTGGCGGGGACGCCGAGGAGGTCGATCGGATCGTGGGCGCGGCGGGGGCCGCGCAGCTCGACGACCTGGCCCTTCTGGGGGCCGGCGAGGATCGTCAGCTCGAGCGCGGTGGTGGCCTCGTCGACCTCGCGGGCGTCGACGACGATGGCGTCGTAGGACCCGTCGGGGAGCAGCGGAGCGTCCACCGGGTCAGCCTCGCGCACCCCGCTCCGGGCCCCCGTCGCCCGCGGGCGCGGGAGACTAGTCACCGCGACGGTCTCGGGCCGCGGACCCTTGCGCCACAAGGCGTTCCGGGCCGAGGGTGCTTGACCTGGCAGGGGTAGATCGACTCAGATGCGCGTCGAACGGACATCGTTCGACTCCGACACCGATCCCAGGAGGTTGGCGCATGGCCAACGTGACCAAGGCTGATTTCATCGCCCAGGTGGCCGCTCAGGCCGGCACCGACAAGACGACCGCTGCGGCCGTCATCAAGGCCTTCGAGGAGACCGTGCAGGCCACGGTCAAGAAGGGCGACACCATCGTCCTCACCGGCTTCCTCAAGTTCGAGCGCGGCGACCGCAAGGCCGGCGTTGCCCGCAACCCGCAGACCGGCGAGCAGGTGAAGACCAAGGCCAAGAAGTACCCCAAGGTCTCCGCCGGCACCTCGCTCAAGAAGGTCGTCAACAACGAGACGCCGGCTCCCAAGCTGGCCAAGGTCTGATCGACCCGATCAGCACCTGAAGATCTGCGACGCGGGAGGGCCTCCGGGCCCTCCCTCGTCGCGTCCGGGCTGAGGACTCAGGGGTCGGGGATCGACGCCGTCGCCCGCTCGGGGTCGTCGCCGGCGCCGATGGCCATGCGGCGCCCCATCGACGCCAGCGTGCGGGGCGCCTGGTCGGCCTCGGCCAGCCCGGCACCCAGCTCGATGGTGCACAGGCCGTGGATCCCGCACCACAGCTCGAGCGCCAGCTGGTCGGCCGGCGCCGGGTCGAGGCGGCCGGCGTCGATGGCCCGCTGCACGGTCTCGACGAGGGTGATGAAGGTGGCGAGGGCCTCGATCCGCTCCTCGTCGGTGCCCATGACCTCGCCGACGTTGCGCCCGAACATGGCGGCGAACAGGTGCGGGTCGTCGAGGGCGGAGAGGCGGTAGGCGCGGGCCAGGGCGGCGATGTCGGCCACCGGGTCGTCGGTCGGCTCGACCTCGGCCAGCCGGGCGGCGAGGTGCCGGAAGCCCTCGATGCTGACCGCCCGGAGCAGCTCGGGCTTGCCCCCGAAGTGGGTGTAGACGGCCATCGTCGACGTGCCGATCTCGGCCGCCACCCGGCGCACGCTCACCCCGTCGGGCCCGCCCTCGGCGAGGAGCTTGGCCGCCGCCGCGATCAGGCGGGTGCGGACATCGGTGGTGTCGGCGGGGGCGGGCATCGTTGACATCCAACCACAACGTCGTTATGGTCGCTCCACAACAGCGTTATGCGACGAGGAGCCGCCATGGCCGTCCAGACCACCAACCCGTACCTCGAGGGGCCCTTCGCCCCGGTGGACGAGGAGGTCACCGCCACCGACCTCGCCGTCGTCGGCACGCTGCCCGCCGATCTCGACGGCCGCTACCTCCGCATCGGCCCCAACCCCATGCGCCAGAACGTCCCCGACCCGGCCACGCACCACTGGTTCGTGGGTGACGGCATGGTCCACGGGCTGCGGCTGCGCGACGGCCGGGCCGAGTGGTACCGCAACCGGTGGGTCCGCTCCACCCAGGTCAGCGCGGTCCTGGGCGAGGAGCCCCGGCCCGGCGAGCGCCACGCCGGCATGGACACGGTCAACACCAACGTCATCGGCCACGCCGGGCGGACCCTCGCCCTCGTCGAGGCCGGCGCCCGGCCGGTCGAGATGACCGACGAGCTCGAGACCGTCTGTCACACCGATCTCGACGGGACCCTCCCGAACGGCTTCACCGCCCACCCCAAGCGCGACCCCGCGACCGGTGAGCTCCACGCCATGGCCTACTTCTGGGGCCTCGACCACGTGCAGTACGTCGTGGTCGGCGTCGACGGCCGGGTGCGCAAGGTCGAGGCCATCCCCGTCGACGACGGGCCCATGATCCACGACATGTCGCTGAGCGAGCGCTTCGCCGTCGTCTACGACCTGCCGGTCACCTTCGACATGACCCTGGCGGCCGCGGGCGGGCGGTTCCCCTACAGCTGGAAGGAGGGCCGCCCGGCGCGCCTCGGCGTGCTGCCCCGCGAGGGCACGGCCGCCGACGTGCGCTGGTTCGAGGTCGACCCCTGCTACGTGTTCCACCCGCTCAACGCCTACGACGAGCCGGGCACCGACGGCGGCCAGGGCCGGCTGGTGCTCGACGTCGTCCGCCACGAGAGCACGTTCCGCGACGACAAGCAGGGCCCGGCCGACGGCCCGCCCACGCTGTGGCGCTGGACCCTCGACCTCGACCGGGGCACCGTCGCCGCCGAGCAGCGCGACGACCGGGGCCAGGAGTTCCCGCGGGTGGCCGAGAGCCACGTCGGCCGTCAGGCCCGGTACGGCTGGACCGCCGCCTTCTCCGTCGACTCGCCCGCGACCTTCGGCTCCGGGTCCGAGATCCTCCGCCACGACCTGCGCACGGGGACGAGTGCCGTCCACGACGCCGGCGCCAGCCGCCAGGTCGGCGAGGCCGTGGCCGCGCCCCGCGCCGGCGCCACCGCCGAGGACGACGCCTGGCTGATGACGCTGGCCCACGACCGTGACACCGACCGGGGCGAGTTCGTCGTCTGGGCCGCCGACGCCCCCGGCGAGGAGCCCGTCGCCCGCGTCCCGCTCCCCGTGCGGGTCCCCTTCGGCTTCCACGGCAACTGGGTGCCCACCGCCTGAGCCCCGAACTCGGTGGGATAGGTGACCGAAACGCGTCACCTACCCCACCGAGTTCGCCTCACGCGGGGGTGAGGGCGTCCGTCGTCGGGAGCTCGATGCTCACCCCGGACACGGTGATCTCGCCGCCCAGGCGGGGGGTGGCGTAGGCCGGCGTGGTCGCCACGATCTGGAGGACCAGCTCGTCGCCCGCCGCCAGGTGGTGGGCGACGATCTCCATGTCGATGTCGACGGTGTGCTCGGCGCCGTCGAGCTCGACGGGGATCGGCGTGATCTGGTTGCCGACGACGAAGCCGGTGTTCGGGTCGACCAGCTGGGCGAACACTCGCGTGGGCTCGGGTCCGTCCGGCGTGGAGCCGGTGTAGGTGAGGGTCAGGTGGGGCGCCCCGAGCACGAGCGCCTCGGGCGTCGAGCGGACGGACACCTCCAGCGCCGTCTCGGCGCGGGCCGGGGTGATGGGGCTGACCAGCCCGGTGAGGAGGTCGGGCGAGGCGGCGTCGACCAGAGGGCCGGCCACGCTCTCGGCGGTGAGGGCGAGCGTGCCCCCGTTCGATCCGGCGCCGAGCCCGGCGCTGGAGTCGGTCGGGTAGTCGTCGCCGATCCAGCGCTGGCCGTCCTGGTCGATGACGCTCACCACCGTGCCGCCGCCGTCGTCCGAGTCGTCGCGCAGGTAGCGGTCGAGCCAGGCGAAGGAGGCGTCGGTGATGTCGGCCGGGTCGCCCCCGTCGGTCAGGCAGGCGCCGTGGCCA
Source organism: Iamia sp. (assembly GCA_035318405.1). Classification (GTDB taxonomy): domain Bacteria; phylum Actinomycetota; class Acidimicrobiia; order Acidimicrobiales; family Iamiaceae; genus Iamia. Next base: position 5,309 of record DATHEV010000665.1, on the reverse strand, counting down.
CCGCAGTACCAGAGCATCGACACGGGGACGTCGTTGGCCTGGAGGATCTCGAAGTTGGTGACGGCCTCGTTCAGCGTGAAGAGGGTGTCGACGGTTCCGTGGACGAGGAGCGTCGGCGTGCGGATCTGCTCCACGAGATCGCCGGGGCCCCGGTCGACGAACCACTGGTGGTCCTCCTCGCTGAGGGTCCCCGTCTCCTGTCCGGACGTGTTGGCGCTGACGATGTGCGGGTCGAGGCGGGCGCCGGCGGCCACGCTCGACAAGACGCCGGCCCAGCCCGCCTTCACCGTCTCGTGGGGGTAGAGGCTGGTCTCCAGCGAGTGCCAGGCGATGTTGGGCACGAGGGCGTCGACCCGGCAGTCGATCCCGGCCACGGTCAGCTGGATGCCGCCGCCGTAGGAGGCGCCGACCATGCCCACCCGGGGATCGCCGTCGGCGTCGGTCCGGGCCGCGGGCAGGGCCGCGACCCAGTCGAGGAGGATCTGGACGTCACGGCCCTCGGCGTCGGCGGCGTTGACGGTCGCGGTGCCGGTCGAGGCTCCGAACCCCCGGGGGTCCCAGGTGAGGACGTTGTAGCCCCGCTCGTTCATCGGCCCGATGCCGAGGGCGCCGAGGATGGGCGTGCCCTCCTGCGAGGTGTCGCCCGGCTGCGACCAGCCCGGACCCATGAGGATCGTGGGGGCGGGTGCGGCGTCGGCCCCTGCCTGCTCGGGCACCGGGAACCAGTGGGCCCGGATGGTGGTGCCGTCGAACGAGGTGACGTCCCAGTCGCTCGGTGTCCCCTCGACCGGTACGGCCTCGACCTCCTCCGTCGTCGCCCCCTGGTCGCACGCGCCGTCGTCCGGCGCGTCGGCCGCGGTCGTGGTCTCGGACTCGCCCGCCTCCGTCGTGGTGCTGCCGGCATCGTCGTCCCCGCCGTCGTCCGAGGAGCACGCCCCGAGGAGGAGGACGGCGGTGGCGATGATGACGAGGGTCCGGCGCACGGCCCGGCAACCTAGGCCCTCCGCCGAACTGGCGATCAGATCCGGCGGCTTCCCGCCGGATCTGATCGCCACTTCCGGGCTAGCGGTCGGTGGGGAGGTGGGCGAAGAGCTCGGCGGCGGGGCGGCCGACGACCCGGCCGGCGGTGGCGGCCTCGTCCCGGATGCGGCGGCGGAAGCGGTCGATCTCGGCGCCGGCGTCGTCGGCGGACACGAACATGGTCGACTCGAACTGGCTGCGGTGGGCCTCGAGAGCGGCGATCTTGGCCTCGACGTGGCGGGCGCCGACGACCTCGGCGTGACCGGCCTCGTCGGCCTCGAACAGCAGGAGGGCCGTGGGCCGATGGTGGGCGACGCCGTGATCCTTGAAGAAGTGGGGGTCGCGGGCGGCGACGAGGGCGTCGACGACGATGCGGCCGGCGGCGTGGTGGTCGGGGTGGAGACGGTGGCGCTTCCAGGGATCGTGGCCGAGCAGGACGTCGGGTCGCAGCCGGCGGATCCAGAGGGCCACCTCGGACACGGCGTCCCGGTCGGCGACCAGGTCGCCGTCGACCCGGCCCAGGAAGGCGACCTCGCCGGTGGCGCCCAGGGCGGCCGCGGCGTCGCGCTGCTCGGCCTGGCGGGTGGCCCTCAGGGCGTCGAGGTCGGCGTCGACGTCCCAGGTCCCCTTGGACCCGTCGGTGCACACCAGCAGCGAGACCACGCAGCCGGCCTCGGCCCAGCGGGCCAGCGTGGCCCCCGATCCGAACTCGATGTCGTCCGGGTGCGCCCCCACCGCCAGCGCCCGCGCCGGCACCCCCAGCTCCCCACTCGAGATGATCACCGGTCGGGGCAGGGGGCGGCTGCGGCGGCGACGGCTCGGGCCAGGGCTTCGGGGGTGGGGAGGTCGAGGTCGGCGGGGAGGTCGACGTCCCAGCCCAGGTGGGGGTCGTGGACGACGTGGACGGCGACGCCCAGGCGGGCGCCCTCGGCCCGATGGCGGGCGAACGAGCCGGGGCCGTAGGCGAAGCGGAAGCCGCAGCCGGCGGGGAGGACGACGACGTTGGTGCCGTCGCCGTGGCGGTCGGGGACGAGGGTGATCGACGTGGGCTCGCGGTCGCCGGGCTGGGCCAGGCCGGCCAGGTCGCGGGCGAGGGGGAGGTCGCCGTGGGCCACCACGATCCGGGTGGCGCCGGTGGCCTCGACGGCGCCGACTCCGGCCTCGACGGCCCCGTCGAGGCCCAGGCCCGGGGTCCAGGCCACGGTGACGTCGAGGGCGCGGGCCCAGCTGGCGACCTCGGGGTCGTCGCACACGACGGTGACGGGCAGCGGGGCCGCGGCCCGGACGACCCCCTCGGCCATCGATCGGGCCAGCGCGGCCCGCTCGGCCGGGTCGAGGGCGCTGGCCAGGCGCCCCTTGGCCGCGTGGAACGCCTTCACCGGTATCACCACCGCAGCAGCCACGCCGTGACGCTATCGGTCCCCCGCCCCACCCGTTCCGGCACCACCCGCGACGCCAGACGACGCTCGCCAACCGAGTAGCCAGGATCTCCCGCGACGAGCGCGTCGCCCGGCGCAGCCGCTGGGGGCCTGGGGGCGCAGCCCCCAGACGAAGAGGCGTGGGGCCGAGGGACGAGGCCTCCGGCTCTGGGAGAGCTATGCCTCGGCGATGACCTCGTCGAGCTTGTCGGCGGCGAGGTCGACGACGTCGTCGACGAGGGACTGGTCGATCGGGAGGGGCTCGCCGCTCTCGATGTCGAAGCCGGCGCCGAAGGAGAGGAAGCCGTCGGTGCCGGCCTGGGTCCAGACCACCAGGACGCCGCCGAACTCGAACGTCTCGCCCTGGTCGTCCTCGACCTGGAAGCCGACGTCGACGGTGAGGCTGTCGTCGCCGATGTCGTAGTCCTCGCCCTCTTCGAGGGTCACCGTGCCGGTGCTGCCCTCGTCCTCGAAGGAGAGCTCGTCGCAGGTGTCGGCGAGCTCCTGGTAGGTGCCGACGACGTCGACGCTCGGGGCGAGGCTGTGCTCGATGTTGGCGCCGGTCTCGTCGGTGAAGGTCCGCTCGATGGTGCCCGGGGGGTCGTCGCCCTCCTCGAAGGGGTTGGAGCCCTCCTCGTCGAGGCGCTCCAGCAGCTCCTCGCACTCGGCCGAGGCGTCGTACCCCTCGTCGGAGGTGCTGTCGTCGTTGCTCTGCTGGGTGTAGGTGTTGCCGATGTCGCCCTCGCTGAGGAGGGCATCGGTGCGCTGGGCCTCGGTGAGCTCGACCTCGTCGTCACCCCCGCTGGAGAGGAGGATCAGCCCGCCCACGACGACCAGCAGGACGACCACGACGAGCGCGGCCATGAGCGCGATCAGCGGGCCCTTGGAGCCGCCCGACGACCCGCCGGCCGGGGCCGGCCCGCCCGAGGGCGGCCCGCCGTAGCCGGGCGGGGCCCCGCCGTATCCCGGCGGCGGACCCGTCGGCGGCCCGTACCCGCCGGGCCCGCCGGGAGCGCCCGGCGCACCGGGCGGCGGGGGCGGCGAGCCGGGCGGTGGCCCGTAGCCGGGGGCGCCGGACGGCGGGCCGTAGCCACCAGGGGATCCGGGGGGCGGGGGAGGCGGGGGATAGCCCATGGCGGCCGACGCTACCGGGGGGCGGCGACCCGAGGGACGGGGAGACGGCCCCGACGTCGCCGACGACCGCGACCAGGGCGGGAGGGGCCGGTCAGAGGCCCTCGGCGGCGGAGTCCCAGCCGTCGACCCGCAGGGAGCGGACGAGCAGGATCACCGGCACCAGCCCGGCCAGCACGATCAGCAGGGCAGGGAGGGCGGCGGCGTCGAGGCGGGAGTCCTTGGTGGCCTCGTACACCGTGATGGCCAGGGTGTCGCGGCCGAGCGGCCGCAGCAGGGCGGTGGCCGGCAGCTCCTTCATGACCTCGACCAGCACCAGCAGGGCGGCGGTGAGCAGTCCCGGCTTGAGAAGCGGGAGGTGGACGTCGGCCAGGACGCGGGCCCGGTCGGCACCGAGGGCCCGGGCGGCGTCGTCGAGGTCGGTGCTGATGCGCCCCATGCGGGCCTCGATCGAGAAGAACGCCAGGGCGTGGAAGCGGACGGTGTAGGCCAGGACCAGCCCGAGGATGGTGCCGGTCGTGAGGAGGCCGATGTCGCGATCGAAGGACTCGCCCACGTCGACCATGCGCCGGTCGAACCACACCAGCGGCCCGTACACGGCGACGGCCACGACGGTGCCGGGCACGGCGTAGCCCACCGTCGCCAGCCGGGCCAGGACGCGCCCGACCCGAGATCGGCTGCCCCGCTTGCCGTAGGCGACGAGCGTCGCCGTCGACACCGCCACCAGCACGGTCACCCCGCCCAGCAGGAGCGTGTGGCGGGTCGCGGCCCACATGTCGCCGGTGGTGTCGCCCGAGCCGATGATCTCGATCGACCACGCCGCCAGCTGCACGACGGGCAGGGCGAAGACGGCGGCGAGGAGGGCGAAGCCGGGCACGGCGGCCACGGCGCCCTTCCAGCCCCGGATCCGCCGCGGGGCGACGGCGTCCCCCCGGCCCAGGGCCTGGTGGTAGCGGGCCCGGCCCCGCAGCACCCGCTCGATGGTGACCATGGTGAGGGCCAGGCCGACGAGGACGGTCGCCAGCTGGAGGGCGGCGGCATGGTCGATGTTCCACACCCGGTAGATGGCGTTGGGCAGGGCCTGCACGCCGAGCAGGTCGACCGTGCCGAAGTCGGCCAGCGCCTCCATGATCGCCAGGGCGGCGCCGGCGGCCAGGGCCGGTCGGGCCAGCGGCAGCGCGACCTGGCGGACGGCCTGGCCGTAGGTTCGACCCATGCCCCGGGCTGCCTCCAGCGCCTGGCGGGACTGGCCGAGGAAGGCGCTCCGCCCGAGCACGTAGACGTACGGGTACAGCACCGCGGTGAGGACGGTGACCGCTCCGGCGGGGGTGCGCAGGCCGGGGATGTCGAGCCCGTCGCCCAGCAGGTTCGACTGGAGGGCGTTGCCCCGGCCGTACTGGGCCAGCAGCACGAACGTGAGCACGTAGCCGGGCATGGCCATGGGGAGGACGAGGGCCCAGTCGAGGATGCGACGGCCGGGGAAGTCCCAGAACGACACCAGGACGGCGAGCCCGCCCCCCACCAGCAGGGTGCCGACGCCCACGCCCAGGCCGAGCAGGACGCTGGTGCGGAGGGCGTCGGGCAGGAGGGTGCCGGCGATCGAGTCGAAGGCCTCTCCCTGCCCGAAGAAGCTGGCCGGGAGGGCGACGAGGGGACCCACCACGAGGAGGGCCAGCAGCCCCCCCACGATCGTCCAGCCCCCGACCCGGGGTCCGCTCGGCGGCCGCCCCGCCGGCGCGT
>DATHEV010000664.1:0-2129 GCA_035318405.1 Iamia sp. | reverse complement strand
GAGGCCGAGGAGCGGGCCGACCGCTCCGGCGCCCAGCTCGAGGAGGCCCGGACCGATCTGCGGGACGTCGCCGTCGAGGGCTACATGAGCGAGGGCAGCACCACGGGCATCGCCGTCCTCGGGGCCTCGGACGCCACCGAGGTCAGCGCTCGCCGCGGCTACACCGAGGCCCTCGCCCGCGACTCCGACGACCTGCTCGATGCCTACCGGGGCCAGGAGCGCCGGGCCGACCGTGACGCCCGGACCCTCGACGACCTGCTGGCCGAGGCCCAGACGGCCGAGGCCGCGATCGACGAGAGCCGGACCGAGACCGAGGCCCGGATCGCCGAGCTCCAGGACCTCCAGGAGGAGGTCACCGGTCGTCTGCGCGACCTGGTCGAGGCCGAGCAGGCCCGCCGGGCCGAGGAGCGAGCCCGCCAGGCCGCCGCGGCCGCGGCCGAGGCCGAGGCGGCCGCTCGTGCCGCCGCCCAGGAGGAAGCCGACGCCGCCGCCGAGCCGGCCCCGGTCGAGCGCCCCGCCGCCGACGAGGACGACGAGCCCGCCGCCACCACGGAGACGCCGGCCGAGCCCGCCCCGACCCCGGCCCCGCCGTCACCGAGCCCGGCCCCGCCGGCGCCCGCCCCCCCGGCCAGCGGGGCCGAGGGCGCCATCGCCGCCGCCCGCAGCGTGATCGGCACGCCCTACCGGTGGGCCGGCGCCTCGCCCCAGGAGGGCTTCGACTGCTCGGGCCTGATCATGTGGGCCTACGCCCAGGTCGGCCGGTCGCTGCCCCACTCCTCACGGGCCCTGTACTCGATGAGCCGGCGCATCTCGGTCGACCAGCTCCAGCCCGGCGACCTGGTCTTCTACAACAGCCCGGTCTCGCACGTCGGCCTCTACATCGGCGGTGGGCAGATGATCCACGCCCCCCACACCGGTTCGACCGTCCAGATCCAGAGCATCCACTACTGGTCGGCGTTGAGCGGCGGCGGCCGCATCTGACCGACCCGGAGCCGATGGGTCCCGGGCCCCGTCCGCCGCGCGAGTCTGGTGGACCGTCTCGACCCGGAGCCCCGATGACCGTCGTCCCCCTCGTCCGCCGCCTCGCTGCCGTCGTCGTGCTCGCCGGCCTCGTCGCGGCCTGTGGCGGAGGAGGCGGGGACGAGTCGTCGGACAGCACCGAGGCCGACGAGCTGAGCCCGGTGCCCGATCCGCTGGAGACCCTCGCCGAGCCCACGCCCGGCCAGGGCGTCGCCGTCATCGGGATCGAGGAGCTCTCGTTCACGGTCACCGCGTGCACCGACGGCCCCCGGGCCGAGGACACGCCCGAGGCCACGCTCGACTACCTGGTCGAGGGCGAGGGCGAGACCAGCGACGGGCCCTTCCAGGTCGAGCTGTCCCGCTTCCGGTCCGACACCGGCGTGGGCGAGCCGGTGCTGACCGAGACGGCCCGCGTCACCTTCGGGGCCGACGTCGACGCCCGGGGCGTCGAGGCCAAGCGCACCACCGCCGGCCTCGACGGCGCCTGGCTCGACCTCACCGACCCCGATGTCGACGCCGCCCTCATCGAGCGCCGGGGCGACTCGTTCGACGTCCGGGGCACCTTCGGCCCCGAGGCGGCCCGGGCCGGCGACGAGGGCCTCGAGGACGGCCGGCTGCGGGCCCGCTGCCCGGCCTGACGAGCCCGAGCCCGGGCCGGATCGCCGGCCCGCGGGCGGAGCTCAGACCGAGCGGGTCTGCTCGCGCTCGTCGGCGTCGTCGACGTCCCACACCCGGACCTGGGCGAGGTCGGCCGTGTCGCCGGCCAGCTCGCGCAAGGGGTGGTGGCCGCGGATCTTGCGCAGCGACTTGGGCCCCAACCGCAGGGTGGCGTAGCTGATGGCGCCGAGCGGGATGGGCAGCCAGTACTGGGCGATCCGGTAGGTGAGGACGGCGACGGTGGCCTCGCTGTGGCGCAACCCGAAGCCGACCAGGAGGGCGGGGAGGACCGCCTCCCAGATCCCCAGCCCGCCGGGGGTGATGGGGACCACGGCCAAGACGTTGACGATGCAGAAGGCGACGATGACGTCGACGGGGCTGAGGGCCGGACCGAAGGCCCGGATGAACACCCACAGGGCGGCGGCGTCGAGGAGCCAGTTGACGGCGGCCCA
>DATHEV010000663.1:0-2898 GCA_035318405.1 Iamia sp. | reverse complement strand
ACGAGAACGTGCTGGGCCGACCGGCCGAGCCCGCCGGCCAGCAGTACTGGACCGGCGTCCTGGCCTCGGGCCAGTCGCGGGGCAAGGTCGTGCTGCACTTCTCCAACTCGGCCGAGAACCGGGCCAAGGTCGCGGCCCAGGTCGACGTCACCAACCTGTTCATCGACATGCTGGAGCGGGCGCCGACCTCCACGGAGCTGGCCGCCGCGCTCGAGGAGGTGCGGACCACGTCGCTGGCTGCCTTCGCCGCCGGGATCATCACCTCGGAGGAGTACGGCGACCGGATCGACGCCCTGGCCTGAGCCCTGCCGGCGGCGCCACCGCCACCGTCCAGCTGCCCTTCCTCTGAGCGTTCGCTCGGTCTAGGGTCAACGGCTGTCAGATCACGACGCAGGGGGGGACGTCGATGGCCGAGGAGCCCGATCCTGATCGGACGACCGAGGGGGCGGACGTCGGCCAGCTCATGGTCCAGCTGCTCATCCAGGACATCGAGGAGGCCACCGCCTTCGCCGATGACCACCCTGAGCTCCGGACCTCGTTCATCGTCGCCGCCCTGATCTCCTACCGGTCCCATCCCGACGGCTCCCCCGAGAGGCAGATCGCCGATGCGGCCCGGCCGTACGCCGAGGTGCTGTGCGGACCACGGTGGACCGGCGGCCCCGACCTCCTCGCTGACCTCTGGGATCGCAAGAACGAGGCCTTCGATCGGCCCGACGACGCCGGTGCCGTCGTCCGACTGCGCGACGCGCTCCGTGCCGTCCTCGCCGTCCATGGGGACGTCGTGCACCCGGTCCTGGCGCCCGGCCTGTTCGACGAGGTGGCCGAGCTCCTCGCCCGGGTCCACATGGCGACCGGGGATGCGGCCGTCCTGCGCGAGGCCATCGTCGCCCACCGTCGAGCCTTTGCTCACACCCCGGACCGAGATGTGGAGGACCGCTACCGACGGCTCGATCACCTCGCCTTCCGGCTGGCCCTGCTCCATGGCCTGACCGGTGACTCGGATGCCAGGGACGAGGCGGTCGCCCTGGCCGGTCGCTTCCCCGGTGAGGCGCGCCTGCGGAGCCGAATCGACCTGATCCTGGACCGGGATCTCATGGTCGACGACGACCCGCGGTGGCCGCAGCGGCTGGCCGATGCGACGCCGGCCCTCCGGGAACCGGCGTGCGTCCTCATCGTCGTTCGCCGGATGCTCGAGGCCGACGAGGCCGGTGACGAGCGGCAGGGGGACTACGCGGCCTTCGTCGCCTCGGTCCTGTGCGGACTCCATTGGCTGGAAGGACCCAATGAGGTCGCCGGCCTCGCGGTGGCGGCCACATCGGACCTGGATGCCTCCGACGAGGAGGACGTGGGGATCCTTCTCACGGTGGCGCGTGCCGCGGTCGGGCCTGCGTTCGTCGCCCACGCCCACCCCGACCTGCTGCCGCGCGCCCTGCACGCGGCGGCCACGTGCTTCCTGAAGGTGTTCGAGTACACCGGCGATCGGGGGATGCTCGACGAGGCCGTCGACGCCGACCGGGCCGCGGTCGCCGCCGGGCCGAGGTCCTCGATCGAGCCCGAGGTCCCGCTCGGCCGCCTGGCCCAGACCGTCGGCCGCCGGTTCCAGGCCTTCCGCGCCCCCGGTGACCTCGACGAGGCCATCGAGCTGAGCCGCCGCGCTCTCGCCTCCGCCGATGCGGCGAACATCTGGCGTCCGGAGCTGGCGATCGGGCTCGCCTCCTGGCTGCGCCAGCGGAGCACCGATGCGGCCTCGAGCGGGGAGGCGGTGGCGGAGCTGCGCCGGGTGCTCGGTGAGGCTCCGGTCGGCCCCCGGACCGAGGCGCGACTGCGGACATCGCTCAGCAGAGCGCTCGCGGAGCGCGGCCAACCCGGCGATCTGGACGATGCCATCGAGGAGCAACGGATCGCCGTGCGTCTGGACCCCTCGGCCGACACCTACAACGGGTTGGGGATGCGGCTCTCCGCTCGGCACGTCGAGGGCAACGCGTCCGGTGCGCTCGAGGAGGCGATCGCGGCATACCGATCCGGCCTCGCCGTCGAGGGAGAGGAGCGGCGGGCCGATCTCCGCAACAACCTGTCCAACGCCCTCGAAGAGCTGTACCGCCAGACGAGCGAACGCCGTCACCTCGACGAGGCGGTGACGTGCCAGGTCGAGGCCCTGGACCTCATGGCGCCGCGGGCGCCGAACCGACCTCTGGCCCTGCGGAACCTGTCGCACCGATACGCGATCTTGAGCGGAGCGACCGGCCGGCAGGACCTGATGGAGAGGGCGATCCAGTGCCAGCGCGAGGCGGTCGCCCTGACGGCGACGACCGACCTGGAGCGGGCCGAGGAGCTGGACGCCCTCGCCCGGTGGGTGTTCGAGCACTTCGAGGCGACGGGATCGCTGGACGCCCTGGCCGAGGCCGTGACGGTCCAGCGCGACGCACTGGCATCGGCGAGGACCTCGCCGGCGGCACTCGCCCGGATGGAGAGCCAGCTGGCCCAGCTCCTCGAGGCCGCCTACCAGGCCGTCGGCGCACCGGAGCTGCTGGACGAGGCCATCGGTCACGCCGAAAGGGCCGTCGATCGTGGGAGCTCGACGGGCCATCCCGGACACCACAACACCCTGGCCAACTGTCTTCGATCGCGCCATCGGGCGACCGGAGCGGCCGCCGACCTCGACCGAGCCGTCTCCTGCTCGCGACGAGCACTCGAGCTGTTGGCGCCGACCGCATCCGAGAGACCGGGGGTGGAGTCGAACCTCGCTCGTCTGCTGATCGTGCGGTACCAGGACCGCCACGACGATGCCGCCGGGCGGGAGGCCGAGGCCCTCCTCGAGGAGAGGGGGCCGGCGACCCCCCTCCAGACGATGCTGCGCCACACCGCGCGGGCCCAGCTGGCCGCCATCGACGGCGACCA
>DATHEV010000662.1:0-2463 GCA_035318405.1 Iamia sp. | reverse complement strand
CGGCACCGTCGGCCAGGCTCTGGTCCTCAACACCCCGGGCTCGACCAAGGGCTCGGTCGAATGCCTGGAGGCCGTCCTCGACGTCATCCCCCACGCCCTCGACCTCATGGCTGGCGGCCGCCCCCACTGACGCTCTCCGGGTGAATCCCGACACATGGAGTAGAAATAGAACGCGTTCTAGTTCTATGCTGCTCCCCACAACTTCATAACCGCACCTCGCGGGGTTGGGTGGAAGTCCCGACCGGTGGTGAGAGCCCACGACCCCCTCCGGCCTCGGCCGGTGGGGCTGACCCGGTGAAACTCCGGGGCCGACGGTCACAGTCCGGATGGAAGCGAGGTCACCCACCGTCTGCTCGGGCCTGCCCGCGCGGCGGTGGTTGACGTTCCTCCCGCGAGCCTCACGCGCCCAGGGAGGGCCCGGTGCCCCAGACGACCGACGAGCAGCGCATGGCGATGGCCATCGAGCTCGGCGCGTCCGTCCGGATGACCACCGCCCCGAACCCGTGGGTCGGCGCCGTGGTGGTGTCGGCCGACGGCTCGATCCACACGGGGGCCACCGAGCCCCCGGGCGGCCGCCACGCCGAGATCGTCGCCCTCGACGCCGCCCGGGCGGCCGGCGGCGAGGTCAAGACCCGCGGCGCCGTCGTCTACGTGACGCTCGAGCCCTGCGCCCACGTGGGCCGCACCGGCCCGTGCGCCGAGGCACTCGTCGCGGCCGGCGTGCGCCGCGTCGTGGTGGCCGTCGCCGACCCCGACCCGCTGGTGGCGGGGGCGGGGCTGGCCCACCTGCGCGACGCCGGCGTCGCCGTCGAGCTGGGCAGCCACGGCGGCGTGGTGGCCGACCAGCTCACGCCCTACCTGCACCACCGGCGCACCGGTCGCCCGTGGGTGATCCTCAAGCTGGCCGCCACGCTCGACGGCCGCACGGCCGCAGCCGACGGCACCTCGCAGTGGATCACCGGCCCCGAGGCCCGCACCGACGCCCACCGCCTGCGGGCCGAGAGCCAGGCCATCGTCGTGGGCTCCGGCACCGTGGCCACCGACGACCCCTCGCTCACCACCCGCCTGGTCGAGGGCCCCGACCCCCGCCGGGTCGTGCTGGGCCGGGCCCCCGAGGGGGCGAAGATCCACCCCTGCACCGAGTGGACGGCCGCCGACGGCGATCTCGACGACCTGCTCGAGCACCTGGGCGGCGAGGGCGTCCTCCAGGTGCTGGTCGAGGGGGGCGCCACCGTCGCCGGCGCCTTCCACCGGGCCGGCCTGGTCGACGAGTACGTGACCTACCTCGCCCCCGCCCTCAGCGGCGGCGAGGACGGGCCCGGGCTCTTCACGGGCCCCGGCGCCGCCACCATCGCGGACCTGTGGCGGGGCGAGATCACCGCCGTCAGCGCCGTCGGGTCCGACATCCGCGTCGACCTGCGGCCGTTCCCGGCCGGCGCCGCTCCCGAGCCCGTCGCCACCATCCCCGTGGGAGGAAGCTGATGTTCACCGGCATCGTCGAGGAGCTGGGCACCGTCGCCCGTCGCGAGGGGCAACGGCTGCGGATCGAGGCCGACGTGGTCACGTCCGACGCCGGCATCGGCGACTCCATCGCCGTGAACGGCACCTGCCTCACCGTCGTGACGCTGGGCGACGGCTGGTGGGAGGCCGACGTGGTCGACGAGACCTGGTCCCGCACCTCGCTGGGCGGCCTCGACCCGGGCGACCCGGTGAACCTCGAGCGCCCGGTCCGGCTGAGCGACCGCCTGGGCGGGCACCTCGTCCAGGGCCACGTCGACGGGGTCGGCACCGTCGTCACCCCCGCCCCCGACCTCCGCATCACCGTCCCCGACGGCCTCCTCCGCTACGTGGTGGAGAAGGGCTCGATCACCATCGACGGCGTCAGCCTCACGGTTGCCGCGGTCCACGACGACGGCCTGTCCGTCGCCATCATCCCCCACACGGCCGAGGTCACCACCCTCGGCCTCCGCCAACCCGGCGACGCCGTCAACCTCGAGGTCGACGTCACCGCCAAGCACGTCGAGCGCCTGCTCGACTGGTACAGGAGCAACCCATCATGAGCGATTCCCCCTTCGATCCGATCGAGGACGCCATCGCCGCCATCGGGCGGGGCGAGATCGTGGTGGTCGTCGATGACGAGGACCGCGAGAACGAGGGCGATCTCATCATGGCGGCCGAGGCCGTCACGCCCGAGAAGATCGCCTTCTTCCTCAAGCACAGCTCGGGCGTGATCTGCGCCCCGGTGACCGCCGAGCGGGCCCAGGAGCTCGACCTGCGGCCCATGGTCGAGCAGAACACCGAGAGCATGCGCACCGCGTTCACCGTCACGGTCGACTATCGCCACGGCACCTCGACGGGCATCTCGGCCCACGACCGGGCGGCGACGATCGCCTCGCTGATCGACCCCGCCACCCGCCCCGGCGACCTGGCCCGGCCCGGCCACATCTTCCCGCTCGTCGGGCG
>DATHEV010000661.1:0-6010 GCA_035318405.1 Iamia sp. | reverse complement strand
CGACCCCGCCGCCGCCTCGCTCGCCGTGGCCCGGGGCAAGCCCGGTGCCGACCGGGTCCGGTGGATCGACGGCGACGCCACCACCCTCCCGCCCGACCTGGCGGTCGACCTGGCCGTGATGACCGGCAACGTGGCCCAGGTCTTCACCACCGACGAGGCCTGGGCGGCCACGCTGGCGGGGATCCACGCCACCCTCCGCCCCGGCGGCCACCTCGTGTTCGAGACCCGTCGCCCCGAGGTCCGGGCCTGGGAGGGCTGGGACGGGTTGGGCGAGCGGACCGGCGACCTGGAGTGGTGGTACGACCTCGTCGAGGTGGCCGAGCCGCTGGTCACCTTCCGCTGGTCGTTCCGGTTCGCGTCCGACGATGCGCTGCTCACGAGCGACTCGACCCTCCGCTTCCGCACCCGCGCCGAGGTGGAGGCCACGCTCGTCGCCGCCGGCCTCGTCCTCGACGACGTCCGCGACGCTCCGGACCGCCCCGGCAAGGAGCTGGTCTTCGTCGCCCACCGCCCCGGGTGACGTCGGCGCGGGAGCCTGGCATCCTGGGGGCATGGCCTTCGATGTGGCGACCGTGCACCTGGACGACTTCTCCCGGGGGTCGACCGAGACCCGGCAGGGGTTCGTCGACACCCTCGGGAAGAGCCTGGTCGACACCGGGTTCGTGAAGGTCGACGGCCACCGGGTGACGGCCCCGGACATCGACGCCGCCTACCAGGCCGCCAAGGACTTCTTCGCCCTCCCGCTGGAGGCCAAGCAGCGCTACGTCATGCCGAAGGGCGCCGGCGGCTACACCCCGTTCGGCACCGAGCACGCCAAGGACAGCGAGGCCATCGATCTCAAGGAGTTCTGGCACGTCCACCAGGACGTCCCGCCCGAGCACGCCCTGTTCGCGTCCTACGGCGCCAACGTCTTCCCCGACGAGGTCCCGGGGTTCCAGCCGGCGATGATGCGGCTCTACCGCGACCTCGAGACCGCGGCCCAGACCCTGCTCGAGGCCATCGCCATCTACCTCGACCTGCCCGAGCGCGACCTGGCCGACATGGTCGTCGACGGTCGCTCGGTGCTGCGGATCATCCACTACCCGCCGCTGGGCAAGGCGCCGGTCCCCGGGGCGGTGCGGGCCGCGGCCCACGAGGACATCAACCTGATCACCCTCCTGCCGGCCGCCACCGAGTCGGGCCTCGAGCTGCTCGACCGCGATGGCAGCTGGCACCCGGTCGACGGGCTCGAGGGCGAGATCGTCGTCGACGCCGGCGACATGCTGAGCCGCCACGTCAACAACGTCATCCCCTCGACCACCCACCGGGTCGTCAACCCGGACACCGACGACGTGGCCCGCTACTCGATGCCGTTCTTCTGCCACCCCCGGCCCGAGGTCCTCCTCGACGCCCCGCCGGCCCTGGTCGGCGAGGCCGAGAAGCGCTTCGAGCCCATCACCGCCGACGACTTCCTCAACCAGCGCCTCGCCGAGATCGGCCTGGCGTAGGCCAGCCACCCTCCACGTGGCAGGGGTCAAGGGGCAGGTCCAGGCGCGGGGGGTCGAGCGGCGGCGCGCCATCGTGGCCGCGGCCACGGAGCACTTCGCCCGCGAGGGCTACCGGGGCACCGGCATCGCCGCCATCGCCAAGGCGGCCGGCGTCACCACCGGCGGCGTGCTGCACCACTTCGGGTCGAAGGAGGGCCTGCTCGTCGCCGTGCTCCAGCAGCGCGACCGCGACGCCCTGACCGCCTTCGAGGCGGCGCCGCCGGCCACCGTGGCCGACGAGCTCGACCGCTGGGTCGCGGTGGCCGCCTGGAGCGAGGGGCGGGCCGCCGTCGCCGCCCTCCACACCGTGCTCCTGGCCGAGAGCATCGCCGAGGACCACCCCGCCCGGAGCTTCTTCGTCGAGCGCAACCGGGTCGTGGTCGAGGCTCTGGCCGGGACGCTGCGGCGGGGCATCGACCGGGGCGAGCTGCGGGCCGACCTCGACGTGGCGGCCAAGGCGTCCGAGCTCCACGCCCTGATCGAGGGGGTCCACCTGGTCTGGCTGCACTCCGGCGCGGCGACGGGCCTGGCCACGGCCCTACGGGTCGCGCTCGACGACCAGCTGCGCATCATGAAAGACTGACCATATGGTCAGTGAAATGCAGACGGCGACGGTCCACCCGTGGAACGTCGGGTTCCGCTGGGCCGACACCGAGCCCACCCACGGTGCCCTCACCGCCGCCCAGGTGCGGGTCTTCGACACCGACGGCTTCGTGGTGGTGCGGCAGGTCTTCACGCCCGACGAGATCGCGGCCGTCCGGGCCGTCATCGACGGGTTCGAGGCCGAGGCCGAGACCGCCCTCCGCCAGCTCGACGACGACCGCCTGTTCATCGCCGAGGCGGGGGCGATCACCTTCTCGCCCCACCTCGTCTCCCGCTCGCCCGAGCTGGCCGCCTTCGCCCGGCACCGGGCCTTCGCCGCCCTCGCCGCCGATCTGGTCGGCCCCGACGTCGACATCTACTGGGACCAGGCCGTCTACAAGAAGCCGGAGAAGCCCCGCCGCTTCCCCTGGCACCAGGACAACGGCTACGCCTTCGTCGAGCCGCAGCAGTACCTGACCTGCTGGGTGCCGCTCACCGACGCCCGGCTCGAGAACGGCTGCCCGCAGATCGCCCCCGGTCTCCACCGGCTGGGCACGCTCGCCCACCGCTACGTCGACCCGCTGGGCTACGAGTGCTTCCCCGAGCCGCCGGTCGAGGTCGCCGTGGCCGAGGCCGCCGTCGGCGACGTCATCGTGTTCAGCTCGCTCACGCCCCACCTGACCGGCCCGAACCTCACCGACGAGGTCCGCAAGGCCTACATCCTCCAGTACTCGCCGGTCGGGGCCGAGGTGCTCGAGGGCGACCCCGGTGCCGGCGCCCCCACCGGCCGCCGGGCCTGCACCGAGCCCCGCCACCTCCCCGTCGCCCGCCGCGGCCGCCCCGTCCCCTCCTGACGCCGACCCTCGGTCCCCGCAGCGAACTCGGGGGGATCCGTGACCCTGTGGGGGCACATATCCCCCCGAGTTCGCCGGGCTGACCCACCTCAGTCGCGGTGGGCGGCGAGGAAGGCCCAGGTGAGGAGGCTGGCGTCGTCCATCCAGGCATGGGGGGCGCCCTCGACGGCGACCAGCTCGACGGCGGCACCTCTGAAGGGCACGCCTTGACCTCAAGGGTCCTTGATGTCGTGAGATGGCGTGATGATCACCACTGCACCCGACCGCACCGACGACATCGCCGCCATCGAGACCCTCATCGGCGATGTCGCCACCGGCATCGAAGCCCGGGACCCCGACCGCTGCCTGGCCCGCTTCGCCGCCGACGCCCGGTCGGTCAACGCTCTCGGCCGGCGCGCCATCGGCCGCGACGCCATCCACGCCGCCCACGTCGCTGGGTTCGCCTCCGGCGGGATCCCCGCCACGGCCCGCTTCCCCGTGCTCGACATCGCCTTCGTCGGCACGGATGTCGCCATCGCCACCACCGGGGCCGATGGCGCCGGCCCCGACGAGCCCGTCGACCTCGACGCCCTGGCCACGGTGGTCACGTGGACCATGGTCCGCCCCACCGACGACGGCTGGTGGATCGCCGCCCGCCAGTTCACGGCGGTGACGCCGTGAGCCAACTCCCAGCGAGCTGGGCCTGACCCGCGAAGATCCCGGGGTGGGATCGGACACCGCCGACACGAGGGCCGCGTACGACACGGTGGCGGAGGACTACCTCGACCTCGTGCGGGACGCCTTCGGCGATGCCCACCCCGAGCAGGCGGTGCTGGCCGGGTTCGCCGAGCGCATCGGCGACGGTGTCGTGGCGGACATCGGGTGCGGGCCGGGGCGGCTGACGGGGCCCCTTCGCCAGCTGGGGCTGGACGTGGTGAGCCTCGACCTGTCGCCGGGCATGGTCGTCGTCGCCCGGCGCGAGCACCCCGACGTCCCGGCCGCCGTCGGTTCGGTCGACGCCCTCCCGCTCGCCGCGGGCGGCCTGGCCGGCGTCCTCGCCTGGTACTCGCTGATCAACACGCCGACCGACCGGCTGACGGCCGTCTTCGCCGAGCTGCGCCGCGTGCTCGCCGACGGCGGCCTCCTCCTCACCGGCTTCCAGGTGGGCGACGAGGTGCGCCACCACCGGCACCTGTACGGCCACGACCTCGTGCTCGACTCGTACCGCCGCCCGCCCGACGTGGTCGCCGCCGCAGCCGTCGCGGCCGGCTTCGTCGAGGTCGAGCGGACGATCAAGACGCCGACGCCGCCCGAGGACTGCGACCAGGCGTACCTGCTGTACCGCCGCTGATCAGGCAGGATGCGCGGCGTGGAGATCGACACGCTGCTGATGGGCCACCCGACGGAGATCGAGGAGGTGGCCGACGCCCTCCTCCAGACGGGGGTCGACGGGCTGTTCACGGTCGAGGGCCCCCACGACGTCTTCCTGCCGCTCGTCCTGGCGGCCAACCGCGACCTGCTCCTCTACACCAACGTGGCCATCGCCTTCCCCCGGTCGCCCGCCCACCTGGCCCACACGGCCTGGGACCTGATGGAGCTGAACGACGCCGGCTTCGCCCTCGGACTCGGCACGCAGGTCCGGGCCCACATCGAGCGCCGCTACGGGGCCACCTGGTCGCACCCGGCCGCCCGCATGGCCGAGTGGATCGGTGCCATCCGGGCCTTCTGGGACACGTGGGAGCACGGTACGCCGCTCGACTTCCAGGGCGTGCACACCCAGCACACCTTGTCGACGCCGGCGTTCGAACCGGGCCGTCCGTACCACGACCGCCCGCCGATCTGGCTCGGCGCCCTCGGGCCCCGGATGACCGAGGTCGCCCTCACCGTGGCCGATGGCCTGCTGGTGCACCCCTTCACCTCCGACCGCTACCTCGCCGACACCACCCTCCCCCGCATCGAGCAGACCCTCTCCGCCGCCGGGCGCCCCCGCGCCGAGGTCACGATCGTCGGCGAGGGCATCGTCGCCTGCGGCCGGGACGCCACCGAGCAGGCCGCCGCCGACGAGGGCGCCCGCTGGCTGGTGGGCTTCTACGGCTCGACCCCCGCCTACGAGCCGGTGCTGGCCGCCGAGGGCCGGGCCGACATCCACCCCGAGCTGCGGCGGCTGTCCCGGGAGGGCCGCTGGGACGAGATGGCCCGGCTGGTCGACGACGACCTGCTCGACGCCGTCGTCCTCCGGGGCGACCCCGACCGGGTCGCGGCCCGGGTGCGGGACCGCTTCGCCGGTCACGTCGACCGGGTCGGCCTCTACGCCCCCGGTGGCATCGCCGACGAGGCCCTCGCCGCCGTCGTGGCGGGCGTCAGGGGTGGGCTCCCTGAGCCACCACCCCTGCCGAACTCGGTGGAGTAGACGCCGAAAACGGGCACCTACTCCACCGAGTTCGTCGCGTTGGGGGGTCAGTCGGTCGAGGGCTGGCGGTTGTAGCGCTCCATGGCCCGCTCGACCCCGTCGGCGGCGATCATCTCGACGGCGTCGGCGGCCTCGGCGACAGCGACGTCGAGCTCGACCCGCTCGCCCTTGCCCGGCCGGCGCAGGACGTGGTCGGCCCCCTGCTGGCGGCCGGGCGGCTTGCCCACGCCGATGCGGACCCGGACGAAGGCGTCGGTGTGGAGGTGGGCCTTGATCGACTTGAGGCCGTTGTTGCCGGCCAGCCCGCCGCCCTGCTTGACCTTCACCCGGCCGGGCGGGAGGTCGAGCTCGTCGTGGACGATCACGATGCGCGCCGGATCCTCGACGTCGTGCCGCCGGGCCAGGGCGGCCACCGAGAGGCCGGACTCGTTGTAGTAGGTCTGCGGCACGGCGAGGGCCACGACGACCGAGCCGATGCGGACGGTGTCCGACATGGCTCGCTCGTTGCGCATCCCGTCGCGCAGCCGGCCGCCGTGCCGCTCGGCCAGCAGGCCGACGGTGTCGGCCCCCGAGTTGTGGCGGGTGTGGGCGTACTCGAGGCCGGGATTGCCCAGCCCGACGACGAGGAGGTCGGCCACGACGACGGGGCGATCAGCGAG
>DATHEV010000660.1:0-3655 GCA_035318405.1 Iamia sp. | reverse complement strand
GACACCGGCGACCTGGTGCCGGTCGTGTTCGTGGTCGACGGCTCGGACCTGCCGGCGCGGGTGGTCATCGACCCGCCCGAGGGACTGCTCGGCATCGCCGAGTCCTGAGCAGCACGGTGCGGATCGACGTCTTCACGATCTTCCCCGACATGGTCGGGGGCTTCACCGGTCGCAGCCTGCTGGGCAAGGCCCAGGAGCGGGGCCTGCTCGACGTCCGCATCCACGACCTGCGGTCGGCCACCACCGACCCGCACCGCTCGGTCGACGACTCGCCCTACGGCGGGGGCGCCGGCATGGTGCTGATGGTCGAGCCGCTGGCCGCCGCCGTCGAGGCCGTCGATCCGCCCCGGCCGCTGCTGCTCACCGGCCCCGGCGGTCGCCGCTTCGACCAGGCCTGGGCCCGCGACCTGGCCGGGAGCGAGGGGTTCTCCCTGCTCTGCGGGCGCTACGAGGATGTCGACCAGCGGGTGCGCACCGAGGTGGTCGACGGCGAGCTGTCGATCGGCGACGTCGTCCTGGCCGGGGGCGAGGTCGCCGCCCTGGTGGTGCTCGAGGCCGTCGGGCGGCTGGTGCCGGGCGTGATG
This sequence comes from Iamia sp., assembly GCA_035318405.1. Classification (GTDB taxonomy): domain Bacteria; phylum Actinomycetota; class Acidimicrobiia; order Acidimicrobiales; family Iamiaceae; genus Iamia. Next base: position 3,071 of record DATHEV010000660.1, on the reverse strand, counting down.
GGCAACGCCGCCTCGGCCGACGAGGAGTCCTTCTCCGACGGCCTGCTGGAGTACCCGCAGTGGACCCGGCCGCCCGAGTGGCGGGGTCACGAGGTCCCCGAGGTGCTGCGCTCCGGCGACCACGGCAAGGTCGCCGCCTGGCGCCGGGCCCAGGCCCTGCACCGCACCGTCGCCGTCCGCCCGGACCTGATCGCGGCCCGGGGCGGGCTCACGGCCGAGGAGGAGACGCTGATGGCCGCTCACCCCCCGGTGGACGGCCTGACCTCCGGGTTTCCCTCCGACGAACCATCGGGCTAGCGTTGTCGGTCGCCCCTGGGCCGGCTGCTCCGGCTCCTGCGACACACCTGTCGCCCAGAAGAATCGCAAGGACGCGCACCGTGAACCGCCTGGACGTGATCGACACCGCCACCATCTCGACGAGTGGTGAGGCCCGCACGGATGCCGTGCCCGAGTTCCAGGCCGGTGACACCCTCAACGTGCACGTGCGCGTGGTCGAGGGCAACAAGGAGCGGGTCCAGGTCTTCAAGGGCGTCGTCATCCGTCGCCAGGGCGCCGGCGTGCGCGAGACCTTCACGGTCCGCAAGGTCAGCTACGGCGTCGGCGTCGAGCGCACCTTCCCGCTGTACACCCCGAACGTCTCCAAGATCGAGCTGCTCACCCGGGGCGACGTGCGCCGGGCCAAGCTCTTCTACCTCCGGGACCGCATCGGCAAGTCGGCCAAGATCAAGGAGAAGCGCACCAGCTGAGGCTGGCGCTGCTCGTCTTGGCGGACGAACCCAACGCCCGGGCGGGGGCCGCGAGACCGGATCCTCGTCGCGCCTTCGGGGCCGACGGCGAGGCCCGGGCCGCTCGCTGGTACGAGGACCATGGCTGGGAGGTCCTCGACCGCAACTGGCGCAGCGGGCGGACCGGCGAGATCGACCTCGTCGTCCGGCGCCGGGGCATCGTCGCCTTCGTCGAGGTGAAGACCCGGCGCACGGCCGCCTTCGGCGTCCCGGCCGAGGCCGTGACACCCACCAAGCAGGCCCGGATCCGCCGGCTGGCGGCGGCGTGGCTGGCCGAGCACGAGGTGCGGGCCGGTGAGGTCCGCTTCGACGTGGTGGCGATCCTCGGCGGCGAGCTCGAGGTGATCGAGGCCGCCTTCTAGGCGGGGACCCGGATCTCGACGTCGGCGGGGTCGATGTCGAGGTGGCGGTAGAGGTTCTCGGCGAAGCGGTCGCCCGCCCGCTGCATCGACTCGGCCATCACCCGCTCGACGGCTCGCCGGGACAGCTTGGGGAGGGGCAGGTCGACCCACATCGTGAGATCGACGAACAGCCGTGTGCGGTCGGCGTCGAGCTCGGTGAGCGTGTAGACGCCGTCGGCCCCGGCCTTCTCCGTGGTCCCGGTCGGTGGGGCGTGGCGGTACTCGATCCGCTCGAGCGGCGTGAAGGTCATCTGCTCGGTGAAGCTCGGGGCCACGCTCACGCCGAGCGCCGAGATGCCGCTGAGCTGCCAGCACCACGTGTCGCCGTCGGCGGTGATGGCGCGGATCAGCGGGGTGAGGGCGGCGAGGCACCCGGGGTCGGTCAGGACCTCCCAGATGCTCTGGCGGTCGACGGGGAGGTCGGCCTCGGAGCGGTTGCGGTTCTGGAACCGGGTCATGGGATCTCCTGCACGGTGGGGGAGGGGCCGGCCGGACCGCGGGCCTCGGCCTCGCGCTCCTCGGCGGGATCGGGGGCGCCGCAGCCGCGGAGCGGCCAGACGAAGGTGAGCGTGCCGGTCCACAGCACGTGGGCCACGACGGGGGCGACGAGGCCGTCTCGCCAGGCGAAGAGCAGGCCCCACACGAGACCGCCCAGCAGCGCCGCCAGCCCGAGGGCCCACTTGCCCTCGATGGCCTGGACGAGCGTGTAGGCGACGACCGCGGCCGCCAGGCCGATCCCGCCCTGGACGAGGCCCCGGAACAGCAGCTCCTCGGCAACGCCCATCAGGGCGACGGCGCCGACCATCGACCACACCGGCGTGGCGTCGTCGCGGATCCGGTACAGGTCGTTGACCTGGGCGAGGAAGGCGGGGAAGAGACGGCAGAGGATGCGGTGGCCGACCTGGGTGGCCACCAGCCAGGCGGCCCCGACGCCGAGCCCGGCGGCCACCTCGAGGGGCGTGAACGGTCCGGCGGTGCGGCCGAGGCGGTGGTCGGCGGCCAGGGCCACGAGCGAGTAGGCGATCAGCAGCGGCGCCACGATCCACGTCCGGGGCCAGAGGCCCCCGCGGGGGAGCCGGAACAGGAACGCCCACGCGGCGACGGCGAGGACGAGCCCGGCAGCGATCAGCACCCCACCGGGCTACCCCATGTGCGTGCGTTCACAACATGTGGGCAGGGGCGGCGCCATGCAGATCTTCGTCACCGGCGCCGCCGGCGCGGTCGGGTCCGGGCTGGTGCCCGCCCTGGTGAGCGCCGGACACGATGTCCTCGCCGCCACCCGCGACCCGTCCTCCTACGCCGGCGAGGGCCGGGCTGTGACCTTCGACCTCGACGCCGCCGACATCGATCCCGAGGGCGCCCTGGCCGGGGCGGACGCTGCGTACTACCTCGTCCACGCCCTCGATCGGGCCGACGTCGGCGAGGTCGACCGCCGCCGGGCCGAGCGCTTCGCCGCCGCCTGGGGCCCGGAGCGGACCGTCGTCTACCTGGGCGGGCTCGGGCCGCGGTCGTCGCCGTCGGAGCACCTGCGGTCCCGCCACGAGGTCGGCGCCCTGCTGCGGGAGCGGTGCCGCACCGTCGAGCTCCGCGCCTCGATCGTGATCGGCCCCCGCAGCGTCAGCTTCCGGCTGGCCCGGGTGCTGTCGTGCCTCACCGGCCTGTCGCCTCTGCCTGTCGTGGTCCCGTCGGCGGCCCGGGTCCGGACCCAGCCCATCGCCCAGGCCGATCTGACCTCGGCGCTGGTCGCGGGGCTGGACCTCGCGCCCGGCTCGTACGACATCGGCGGCGACGAGGTCGTCACCTTCGCCGAGCTGATGGAGCGGACGGCCAAGGCGCAGGGCCGGACGTTGCGCACGGTGGCCCGGGTCCCGATCGGGGCCGACTG
>DATHEV010000659.1:0-3944 GCA_035318405.1 Iamia sp. | reverse complement strand
CGCTGGTGCCGGGTCTGCTCGTCGACCTCGAACGTCGAGGCGTCGATGCGGGGGACGCGCGAGCCGGTGGCGATCGCCATCTGCCGGGCCTCGGCCCGCAGCTCGGGGTAGCGAGCCTTGACGGCGGCCTGCTCCTCCGGGTCGAGGGAGTGGTTGTGGGCCGGCACCGCGTAGGTGGGCGTGCGCTGGAAGACCGTTAGCGCCGCGGCCCGCTCGGCGATCAGCGGGATCGACTGCACCGCGGAGGAGCCGGTGCCGACCACGCCGACCCGCTTCCCGACCAGGTCCGGCTCCGCGTGGGGCCAGCGGCTCGTGTGGAGGATCTCGCCGGCGAAGGTCTCGAGCCCGGGGATCTGCGGGTCGATCGGCATCGACAGGCAGCCGGTGGCCATGACCAGGAAGCGAGCCTCGTAGGCGTCGCCGGCGTCGGTCTCGACCGTCCAGCGCGGCGCCGACTCCGACCACGTCGCCGTCGTGACCCGGGTGCCGAACCGGAAGGACCGGCGCAGGTCGAAGCGGTCGGCGACGTGCTCGATGTAGCGGAGGATCTCGGGCTGGGTGGCGTAGCGCTCGGTCCACTCCCACTCCTGCTGGAGGTCCTCGTCGAACGAGTACGAGTACTCGAGGCTCTCGACGTCGCAGCGGGCGCCGGGGTAGCGGTTCCAGTACCAGGTGCCGCCCACGCCGTCCCCGGCCTCCACGCCCTCGACGTCGAGGCCCAGGCCGCGGGCTCGGTGGACCATGTAGAGCCCGGCGAACCCGGCCCCCACCACGAGCATGTCGACCGAGCGCGAGGCAGGCATCGAGCCGAACCTACGGACGCTTGACCCACCGGTCAAGGGCGCCCGAGGCGGCTCAGGCCGGCAGCGGTGCGACCACGGCGGCGGGGAAGGCAGCGGCGACGAGACGCTGGTGCCGAGCCTCGGTGAGCCGCAGGAGCACCCGCATCGCGAGCCCGGCCTGGGCCAGGAGGGCGTCCCGCTCGGCGCCCTCGACGCACGAGGCGTTCCACGGCACGACGAAGCCGAGGCCCGTCTTCTTGCCGCCGTCGATGGCCGACTGCTGGAGCTCGGCGTACTCGGTCCCGCTCAGGTGCCGCCAGAACAGCGGCAGGACGTCGGCGTCCTCCCGGTCGAGGTGGGGCCCGAGCCGGTCGGCCAGGCCCTGGGTGACCTCGACGGCCTCGTGGTGGGTGGCGCCGAAGGCCGTGCGGCGGTCGGCGAGGGCGGCGACGGCGGCCGGCCAGCGGTCGAGCAGGTCGTCGAGGTCGTGGTGCTCGGCGTCGAGGGCGTCGAGGACGGCGGCTGCGGCCGGCACCCGGCGCCGCAGCGCGGGGAAGAAGAACCGGTCCTCGACGAAGTGGTGCTCGACCAGCTCGTGGGTGAACCCGGCGACCCAGCGGGCGAGCGGGCCCAGGCGGCCGGATCGGTCCTCCTCGGTGGCCGTGGCGACGGCGGTGGCCGCCCGGGCGATGTCGGACCGCATCTTGCGGTGGATGGCGAAGTAGAAGCCGAGGTCTGGGGTCGTGTCCATGGCGCCACCATCCGCTCCGCCGGTGGGAAGCGGATGGAAGCCGGGTGGGAGCCCGGCAGTGCGCTCAGCCGGTGGCGTCGAGCTCGGTCCGCAGGGCCGCGGCCCGCTCCACCCACGGGGTGGCCTCCAGGCGGACGGCCATGGCGGTGGCCGCGTCGAGGTGGCGACGGGCGGCCTCGGCGTGGCCCCGGACGTGCTCGGCCCGAGCGAGGGCCAGGTCGACGGGGCCGACGACGATCCCCCCGGAGCCGGTGCAGGCCAGGAACCCGGAGAGGGGCCGGGCCAGGGGCAGCAGCCGCTCGACCTGGGCGTGCGAGCCGACCAGGGCGGCGGCGTGGAGGGCGACGGTGACGAGGGGGAGCCGGTACCAGTCGTCCCGCAGCGTGCCGCCGAAGGCCTCGAGCTCGGTCACCGCCTCGTCGGCCCGCCCGGCCTCGGCCAGCATCCAGGCCCGGAACCAGTGCGCCGAGGCCTCGAACGGGGATCCCACGAACCCCTCCGCGGTGGCGAGGGCGGCCTCGGTGTCGCCGGCCAGGACGTGCCGCACCATCGTGAGACCGAGGGCCGTGCCGTCGGCCGAGACGGCGCGGGTGCGGCGGAAGGCATCGTGGACGCCGTCGATGACGGCCGGGAGCCGCGCCCGGTCGTCGCGCAGGAGGAGCAGCGACGCCTCGGCGTAGCGGACGTAGGAGTCGGCCGACGGCGTCCGCCGCGGATCGGCGTTGGCGCGGGCGGCGGCGAGGTGCCGGGCGATCGGCTCGGCGTCGCCCACCTCGTAGGCGGTGGTGAACCGGGCGAGGTGGGCCAGCGGCGTGAACCACGGCGGCAGGCCCCCGTCGGCCACCAGGGCGAGCAGCCGGTCGGCGGCGGCGGTGCGGGCGGCGTGCCCGCTCGGGCGCCACGTGCACCAGTAGCGCTGGACGAGGACCCGCGCCAGCACCAGTGGGTCGCCGACCTCCTCGGCCACGGCCACGGCCTCCGCCGACAGGGTCTCGGCGCGGGCGACGTCGACGTAGGTGAGCTGCGACGCGGTGGCGGCCATGAGGGCGGCCCGGGCGGCGCCGGCCGACACCGGCAGCCGGTCGAGGGCCCGCTCGGCCAGGGCGATGGCCCGGGGATCGTGCTGGGCCCAGTCGAGGCTCGACCAGAGATCGTCGGCGCTGACCTCGGACAGCGCCGCGGCCATGGCCAGTGGGTCGTCCTCGGCCTCGGCGACGGTCGCCGCCTCCACCAGTGCGCCCCGACCGCCGTCGATGTCACCCGCCGCGGTGCGGGTCCGGCCCAGCTCCACGAAGAGGTCGCCGACGGGCTGGCCCGCCCGCCGGGCGGCGTCGAGCGCCCGCTCGACCTGGACCACCGCCTCGGCCGGAGCCCCCTCGGCGAGGGCGGTCGCCGCCGCCCGGCGGCACAGGTCGACGGCCAGGACGGCCGAACCGGCGCTCGCCCCCGCCCAGGCGTGGCGCGCCGCGTCCACCAGTGCGGCGCCGGTCGGGTCCGGCGTCCGGCCGACCAGCACGGCGGCGATGCGGGCGTGGAGCCGGGCCCGCCGCACGGCGTTGATCTCGTCGGCCAGGGCGTCGGCCACCAGGGCGTGGGAGAAGGCGAAGGCGCTGGTCCCCGGCCAGGCCACGACCAGGCCGGCCTCGACCGCCTCCTCGAGGGCGTCGAGCACGGCCTCTTCGTCGGCGTCGAGCACCGCGGCGAGGACGGCCACGGAGATCGTGCGACCGACGACGGACGCCACCGACACGATCCGCTGCGTGGTGGGGGCCAGGCCCGATGCCCGGCGGCGGACCACGTCGCCGACGGCGGGCGGCACCTCCTCGAGGGCGAGCGCCGGGTCGCGCCGGCCGTCGGCCAGGAGCGACAGGACCTCGCGGACGAACAGCGGGTTCCCCCCGGTGCGCGCCGCCACGGCTCCGGCCAGATCGGGACCCGCTCGACCGCCGATGGCCTCGTCGACCCACTCGGCCACCGCCTCGGCGGAGAGGCCGTCGAGCGTGATCCGCACCGTGCGTGGCGCCCGCGCCAGCGCGTCCAGGGCGGCGGCCAGCGCGGACGTCCGGGGGGCCGGCTCGCGCAGCGTGGCCAGGACGGTCACCGGCACCTCGGTGTCGAATGTCTCGGCCACGGCGCCGAGGAGGGCCAGCGAGGCCTCGTCGGCCCACTGGAGGTCGTCGAGCACGACCACGACATGGCGCTCGCCGGCGCGCAGGGCATCGACCACGGAGAGGTGGGTGTGCTGGCGGACGCCCGCGGGGTCGATGTCGGGGTCGGGGGTGCCGGCCACCGGCAGGCCCAGGTCGATGCCGTGCCGGGCCAGGTCGCGGGCCACGCCCCACCACGGGCCGTACGGCACCGGCGCATCGGGATCGGCCCGCCCCCACGCCACCACGGCATGGCCGGCGAGC
>DATHEV010000658.1:0-4826 GCA_035318405.1 Iamia sp. | reverse complement strand
GAGTCCCGCCGCCAGTGGTGCACCGCGTGGCGGGAGGAGCTGATGGTCCCCGGTCTCGGCAGTCCGTTCCACCCGTCGACGCCGGCGACGTCGGCATGAGGCGTCTCGCCGGCGGGGTATTGCTCGCCGTCGTGCTGGCGGTGAGCCCGGCCTGCTCGGAGGGCGACCCGGGTGCCGATGGCGACGTCGAGTCGCTGGGCGACCTCGTCCCCAGCCCGGTGGCCGACGAGCTGACCCGCTCCGGCGGATGCATCGACGGGCGCCTGTGGGCCGCCGACGAGTCCGGCTCGCTCGCCGTCATCGTCGAGGCGCTCGGGATGACCAGCGACCGCGACGAGGTGGAGCTGCCCAGCGACGACGTCGACGTGACCGTCCTCCACGGCGACGGGCTCACGGGCGACCTGTGCGCGGACGACCTGGCGCCGGACACGAGCTCGCCGGCCGCGCAGGGCCAGGTGGGCCTGGAGCGGGACGAGCTCGGCTGCGTCGCGGAGTTCCGCATCGACGGGCTCGAGGCCGAGGACGGCACCACCTTCGGCCCCATCGAGGGCGACGCCACGGCTACCGCCTGCACCCCGGGCTGAGGGCGGAACCCGACCTCGGTGGCGCGAGCCGACCGCAGCGCATCCCGGGTCGCGCCCGGGCGGCAACACTCCGTGTGGTCCTCTGACGGTGACACCTTGAGACAGGTGACGTCGTCGGAATGGAGGTCTCGTGATGCGCAGTCGACACCTGAGCAAGCTCGTCGCCGGGGTGGGGGTGGCCGCCATGCTGGCGGTCGGCCTGACCGCACCAGCGTCGGCCGTCTCCACCCCGGTGGAGGTCATCGGCGACACCTGGGACGCCGCCACCGAGAGCTTCGACCTCGACCCGGACATGAACGCTCCTTGCCCGGAGACGGCGAGCGACCTCCTGCTCTCTTCGGTACCCGGATTCCCGGACCGGCTCCGGCTGACGGGCGGGTTCAGCCAGCAGGAGCAGATCGGTGGGTCGGGGCCGTGGTACCAGTTCGACTTCGACGTCGTCGCCGCCGACTTCTCGTTGACGTTGGTGACGCTGATCCCGCTGAAGTTCAACGTGGCCAGCGTGGGCACCAACCACGTCATCTTCCTGATCCGGATCTACGCGATCGGCGAGAGCGACTGCGAGAGGGACGACCTGCTCTGCACCCTTGCCGTCAAGATGACGACGGTGGCCGGCACCTACAACGGCGCCCAGCTCGATCTCCCGCTGAGCAGCGTCTCGCCGCACCTGGCCGAGGTCAGCACCCCCTGCCCCGATCCGTTCGACACCTGGCCCGGTCAGACCAGCGCGTTCGACCAGCTACGGCTGGCCTGATGGGGACTGCCCTCAGTCGATGGCCGCCCTCGACCGGTGAGGCCGTCCTCGACCCCTGCTGCGACGCGGGCTGATCAGCCGGGTGCGGGCCAGGAGGCGACGACCTCGCCGGTCGTCAGGTCGACCAGCTGGGGGAGACCGCCGACGGTGACGAGGGCCCGGTCGTCGACCACGGCGTGGAACCAGTCGAGGCCGTTGGTGAGGGCCTCGGGGTCGTGCTCCAGCATCGCCGTCGGTCCCTCGACCCGCTCGCCGGTGTCCGGGTCGATCGACGCGATCGGGAGGGTCCGCGGCCCCCGACCGGCGGCGGGGAGGGTGACGAGGACGAGGCCGCCCGGGGTGACGGCCAGGACCTCGATGTCGTGGTCCTCCGTGGCGCCCACCCGGCCGGCGACGTCGTCGGCGGGGACGAAGCCGGCGTCGGGATCGAGGTCGACGGGCGGACGGAGCTCGCCGCCATCGGCGAGGTCCCACGTGAGCAGGCGGGGCTGGTCACCGTCGTCGTCGGCGGCGACGGCCACGACCAGGTCGCCCGCCAGGGCGACCGGTGTGGCCCGCACCTCGTCGCCGCCGGCGGCGAGCGTGGTCGCGGCCCCGGTGGCGAGGTCGAAGACGAAGACGCCGCCCTGCTCGGCGACGGCGAGGTGAGCGGCGTCGACCACGGCCTCGGCACCGCCGTACGGGGCGTCGTCGACCACGGTCTGCCAGATCGGCGTGGGGCGCTCCGTGGTCCAGCGCTGGGCGCACCGTGCGTCCTGGCCGAAGGCCACGACGACGTCCGTGCTGTCGGGCACGGCCTCGACGATGGATCCGCGCTGGAACTCCGTGTCCCGGGCGTCGTGCTCGGTGCAGCTCGGCTGGAAGCGGGCCCGTTCGTCTCCGCCGTCGGCGTCGAGGACCACGAGGTCGACCCCGTCCTCGACGTCCTCGGCCACGACGAGCGCGTCACCGGCGACCACCGGGGCGATGTCGGACTGCGCCGACCCCGGGCCGGGGCGGGACCAGCTCTCCTCGCCGGTGGAGAGGTTCAGGCCCCAGATGTCGCCCTGCCGGGAGATCGCCACGAGGGTGCTCCCCACGATGGAGATGCACCCGGCGCACGTCGTGCGGGCCACGTCCGCCGGACGGCGCCACTCCTCCGACCCGTCCCCGAGGTCGAGGGCCACGAGCTCGTCGCCCACGATGACCAGGACCATGTCCTCGACCACGGTCACCACCTCGGCTCTGGTCTCGAGATCATCGACGATGGTGCCGTTGCGCCAGGTGATCGAGCCGTCGAGGTCGGCGCGGACGATGTCCACGGCGGTGCCGTCCCTCCCCTTCGTCGTGATCAGCCCGACGATCTCGTGCTCGCCGTTCCCCTCCTCGCTCGGGAGGACGGCCAACCCCGACGGGCTCCGGAAGTGGACCACCTCGGCCGCCTGCTCGGCGGCGTGCCGCTCGTCCGACCGGGTCACCAGGGCGATCACGCCCACGAACAGGACGACTCCGACGACGACGATGGCCATCCCGATGGCGAGCGCCGCCCCGGCCTCGCGCCGTCCCCGCCTGCGGGTGAACGGGGGCCGGGCCGGTGCGGTCACCGGCGGTCGGTACCCCGTCGGGACCCTCCGCTACCACCTCCGGGGCTGCCTCACCCCCGAGGCCCGGCCGTCAGCCGAGGGCGCCGGACTCCTTGAGGGCGGCGATCTTGGCGTCGTCGTAGGCGAGGACGTCGCGCAGGATCTCGTCGGTGTGCTGGCCGACGGTGGGGGCCTTGGTCGGCTCGGGGATGGGGGCGTCGAGGAACTTGAGCGGCGACGGGACCTGGTCGGCGCCGACCAGCTCCTTGGGGATCCACGGCATCCGGTCCTGGAACTGGGGGTCGTCGGCGATGGTCTTGGGCGTGTTGACCGGGGCGATCGGCGTGTTGTGCTCGTCGCCGAAGGCCACCCACTCGGCGGTCGAGCGCGAGCGGAACACGTCGCGGAGGATCGTGCGCAGCTCCTCGTTGCCCCGGGCGTGATCGGCGTACTGCGAGCCCGGGTGGGCCTCGAACAGCTCGGGCTGGCCGATGCCGTCGCAGAAGTTCTTCCAGAACTCGCGCTCGGACGACATGAACAGCACGTGCCCGTCGGAGGACTCGTAGAACTGGTAGCGGACGCCGTCCTTCATGCCGGCGGTGCCGGGCGCCCGCCGCTCGAAGCCGTCGGCCTCGTTGCCCGTGACCTCGCTCTCGGGGCGCTCGTAGGCCTTGTAGGTCTCGCTGCGGAGCCAGTCCATGGCGGCGGCGGCATCGCTCTGGGCGACCTCGAGCTGGACGCCGTGGCCCGTCGCCCGGGCGCTGGTGATGCCGGCGAGGATGCCGAGGGCGCCGAACAGCGGCCCGGCGTGGATGCCCACCGACGGGTGCTCGGGGATGTAGCAGAACCCGTCCTCGGTGGTCTCCGGCTGCACCAGCCCGGCCCACACGTCGTAGGCGATCCCGTGGCTCGGCATCGTCTTGTAGGGCCCGGTGGCGCCGTAGCCCGAGATGGTGCAGAAGACGATCTTGGGGTTGATCGCCTTGAGCGTCTCGTAGCCCAGGCCCCGCCGCTCGAGCCCACCGGGCCGCATGGCCTCGACCACGGCGTCGGCGTCGCGCACAAGGTCGAGGAAGACGGCCTTGCCCTCGTCGGTGCGCAGGTCGAGGGTGATCGACCGCTTGCCCCGGCTGATGTGGAGGTGCATCAGCGAGGTGCCCTCGACGATGGGCCAGGTCATGCGGCGGATGTAGTCGCCCGTCGGCGGCTCGACCTTGATGACGGTGGCGCCCAGGTCGGCCAGCGACGTGGTGATGGCCCCCGGCCCGAGCATCGAGCACTCCACGATGCGCACCCCGGCCAGGGGACCGATCCGCTCCTGCTCCGACGATGACGACATGGGCGACCTCCGCGTTTCTGACGACCCGTCAGAAACTAGCGCCGTGCGACCAGGTGGACAGAAACTAGAACGTGTTCTAGTTTTGGGCGATGGAGTTCGGAGTCTTCGCCCAGCTGTTCGTGCCCCAGTTCGAGCGGGACCGGGACCCGCATGCGGAGCACCGCCGCATCTTCCGCAACGTCGAGATCGCCAAGGCCGCCGACGCCTACGCCTTCAAGTACGTGTGGTGCCCGCAACACCACTTCCTCGACGAGTACAGCCACATGCCCGGACCGGAGGCCTTCCTCGCCTTCTGCGCGGCGCAGACCGAGCGGGTCCACCTGGGCTCGGCCATCTTCAACATCACCCCGGCGGTCAACAAGCCGGTGCGGGTGGCCGAGAACGTCGCCCTCCTCGATCACCTGACCAACAACCGCTTCGAGTTCGGCACCGGCCGGGGCTCGTCGTCGACCGAGGTGCTCGGCTTCGGCATCCCCAGCGTCGACGACACCAAGAGCATGTGGCGGGAGACGATCCGCGAGATCCCCAAGATGTGGGCCGACGAGGTCTACAGCTACGAGGGCGAGCACTTCTCGGTCCCCGAGCGC
>DATHEV010000657.1:0-3783 GCA_035318405.1 Iamia sp. | reverse complement strand
TGGAGCCCCAGATCCGAGCCCTGACGAAGACGGTGCTGGCCGACGCCGCCACCCTGTGCGCCGAGCAGGGCGAGGTCGACTTCGTCCACGACGTGGCCGCCCACATCCCCACCCAGGTGATGGGTCGGCTCATGGGCCTGCCCGAGGCCGACTGGGCCCTGCTCCACACCCTCGCCGAGCGCCAGACGTCGGGCCAGGACCCGGAGGTCACCGGCGAGGTCGACCACAGCGCCTCGATCGAGATGGCCATGTACGCCATCGGGTTCGCGGGCGAGCGCCGGGCCCAGCCGCCGCAGGAGGACCTCACCACGCTGATCCTCGAGGGCGACTTCGGCGGCCAGGCCATGAGCGACGTCGACTTCGGGTCGTTCTTCGTCCAGCTGGTCACCGCCGGCAACGACACGACCCAGACGATGCTCAGCTCCGGGTTGTTGGCGTTGCTCGCGCATCCCGAGCAGATGGCGGCGCTGCGGGCCGACCGCAGCCTCATCGCCGGTGCCGTCGAGGAGATCCTGCGCTGGGCCAACCCGCTCCACTACTTCCGCCGCACGGCGAGCGAGGACACGTCGCTCGGTGGGCAGGACATCGCCGCCGGCGACAAGGTGGCGATGTACTACACCGCCGCCAACCGCGACCCGGCCGTGTTCGCCGATCCGCACACCTTCGACATCACCCGGTCGCCCAACCCGCACCTGAGCTTCGGCATCGCCGAGCACTTCTGCCTGGGCGTCCACCTGGCCCGGCTGGAGGGTCGCATCTTCTTCGAGGAGCTGCTGGCGGCCTTCCCCGCCATCGAACCGGCCGGCGACCCGGTGCGGCTGCGCTCCAACCTCAACAACTCCTACAAGCGGGTCCCCGTGCGGCTGTCGCCCTCGTGAGCAGGAACCGTCACGCCGGGCTGCCCATCACGCAGTCGGACGAGGAGATCGCCGCCCTCCTCGAGGACGTCAGCGTCCCCGCGCTGCTGGCCTCGATGGTGCACCTGACCGGCGACCCGTCGTGGATCCGCGACGACCCCCGGCCGGTCGGCCTCTACATCAACGAGATCCAGGGGTTCATGAGCCCCGAGGACCAAGCCGTCGTCCGCACGCGGGCCCTGGCGGCCATCTGCGCCTTCCGGGACGGGAACGGCGAGCTGCCACCCCCGCCCGGGCCGGACCTGATCCACGAGATCATGGAGTCGATGGTCGCCGGGCCGGTCCCGCGCGAGTACGTGCCCCTGCTGCTCGAGGAGCTGGAGCTCGACGGCGTCGACCAGCGATCGGTCGTGCCCCCGGCGCTGGCCTCCTCCGAGGCCTCTCGCGCCGCGCTGCCGGTCGTCGTGATCGGGGCCGGCATGGCCGGGTTGCTGGCCGGCATCCGGCTGGGCCAGGCCGGCGTGCCGTACACCATCGTCGAGAAGAACCCGCGGGTCGGGGGGACGTGGCACGAGAACACGTACCCGGGGTGCCGGGTCGACGTCGGCAACCACTTCTACTGCTACTCGTTCCAGCCCGACGACGAGTGGACCGAGCTGTTCGCCCAGCAGCCCGAGCTCCAGGCGTACTTCGAGCGGGCCGCCGCCGATCATGACGTCGTGCCCCGCATCCGCTTCGCCACCGAGGTGGTGTCGGCGACCTGGTCCGAGGAGACGCACCGGTGGACGGTCACGGTGCGCGGCCCCGATGGTGCGGTCGAGGAGCTCGACGCCGCGGTCGTCATCAGTGCCGTGGGGCAGCTCAACCGGCCCAAGGTGCCCGACGTCCCCGGCGTCGAGACCTTCACCGGGACGGCGATGCACTCGGCCCGATGGGACCCCGACCTGGACGTCCGCGGCCAGCGGGTGGCCGTCGTCGGCACCGGCGCCAGCGCCTTCCAGATCGTCCCGACCATCGCCCCCAACGCCGCCCACGTGACGGTGTTCCAGCGCTCGGCGCCGTGGATGTTCCCCAACCCGATCTACCACGCTCCGGTGCAGCCGGGGATGACGTGGGCCCTCCGCCACCTGCCCTTCTACGGGCGCTGGTACCGGTTCCTCCTGTTCTGGCCGGCGTGCGACGGCGGGCTGGCGGCCATGCGGACCGACCCCGACTACCCGCACCAGGACCGGGCCATCAGCGAGATCAACGACGCCGCCCGCGAGGTCTTCACCCAGTGGATGGCCGACCAGATCGGTGACGATGGGGAGCTGCTGGCCAAGGTCGTGCCCGACTACGTCTGCCTGGGCAAGCGCACCCTCCAGGACAACGGCTCGTGGCTGGGCGCCCTGACCCGCGACGACGTCTCCCTGGTCACCACGCCGATCGCCGCGGTCGAGCCGACGGGCATCCGGGACGAGGACGGGACGCTCCACGAGGTCGACGTCATCGTGTGGTGCACCGGCTTCCACGCCAACCGCTACCTGTGGCCCATGGAGATCACCGGCCGAGGAGGGCGGTCGCTCCGGGAGCGCTGGGGTGACGAGCCGACGGCGCTCTACGGCATCACCGTCCCCGAGCAGCCCAACCTGTTCCTGCTGTACGGACCGGGCACCAACCTGGCCCACGGCGGGTCGATCATCTTCAACGCCGAGTGCCAGGTTCGCTACGTGATGGGGTGTCTCGGTCTGCTGGCGTCCGCCGGTCCCGGCGCCGCCCTCGAGGTGACGGCCGAGGCGCACGACGCCTACGACGACCGTCTCCAGGCCGAGATGGCCCACATGATCTGGTCGCACCCGTCGATCCGGAACAGCTGGTACCGCAACGACCACGGGCGCATCCGGATCCTCAGCCCCTGGCGCATGGTCGACTACTGGGCCTGGACCAAGACCCCCGACCCCACCCACTTCACCCTGATCCCCGCCCCCCGATCCGGCGGTCACTCGGTGCCTGGCACCGAGTGACCGGTCACGCGGGACCACGTGGTGCCTGGCACCTCGTGGTCCGCTTGCATCGGGTGGGTCGTCAAGGGAGGACGGCGATGGCTTCGACCTCGACGAGGAGGTCGGGCTCGGCCAGGGCGGCGACGCCGATCATGGTCATGGGCTTGGTGGGGTCGATGTCGTGGGCGGCGGCGACCCGCATGGCGCCCTCGATGAACGGGCCCAGCTTCTCCTCGGTGAGGTCGACCACGTACACGGTCACCTTGGCCACATCGGCGTAGGTGGCGCCGGCGCCGGCTAGGGCGGCCAGCACGTTGGCGTAGGCCTGCGCGACCTGCCCGGCCAGGTCGCCGGGGGCGACGTGCGACCCGTCGGCGGTGCGGGCCACCTGGCCCGACACGTAGACGGTCCGGCCGCCGGTGGCCACGCCGACCTGGGCGTAGCCCAGCGGCTCGGGGATCCCGGGGGGGTTGATCAGCTCGACGGGCATGGTCGTCTCCTCGACGTCGGCGTTCGATAGCAGTGCTATGCATAGCACTGATATGGTACGATGGCAACCATGCCTCGTCCGGCCGACACCACCGTCCGTCAGCGCCTGATCGATGTCGCCGCCGACCTGCTGGCCGCCGGCGAGGAGGTCACCTTGCGGAAGGTGGCGATGGCGGCGAACACGTCGACCATGGGCGTCTACACGCACTTCGACGGCATGCCCGGGCTGATGTACGCGGTGCGGGAGCGGGCCTTCGCCCGGCTGGCCGAGGAGCTCGTCGCCCTCCGGCCCACCGCCGATCCCGTCGCCGACCTGGTGGCCAGCGGGAGCGCCTACGTCCTCGCCGCCCTGGCCGACCCGGCGCTCTACCGGGTGATGTTCGACATCGGCCGCGACCCTCGGCAGCCGGTGAGCGCCTCGATGACCTTCGCCGTGCTGGTCGCCGGGGTCGAGC
>DATHEV010000656.1:0-2280 GCA_035318405.1 Iamia sp. | reverse complement strand
GGCCGAGCGTGCCGGTGCCGGCCGAGAGCACGGCCATGTCGAGCCCGACGCCCTCGGACGCCGTGGCCACCGCCGCGGCCATCTGGTCGTCCTCGGCCACGTCCGCCGCCGCCCAGCGGACCTCGGCCCCGGCGGGGGCGGTGGTGCGGATCTCGGCCGCCGCCGCCTCGAGGACGTCGACCCGACGACCGACGATGGTGACGGTGGCGCCGTCGGCCACGAGCGCCTCGGCGCAGGCCCGGCCGATGCCGGTGCCGCCCCCCGTGACGAGGGCGGCGCGGCCGGTGAGCGGGAGCGGGGCGTCTGCGGGCACGGGGACCTCCGTGGGGTGATGCGGGACGGCGGGACGCTAACCCCCAGGTCGGGCTGGACGCGGCGTTCGGGTGACGTCCTGTCGTGACCGTTTGCTGTGCAAGGACCTCGGGTACCCCACCCCCCGATGGCCGACGACCTGCTTCCCCCGCTGGTCGACGCCGACGCTCCCCCCGCTGCACTCGAGGCGCCGCCCCCGGACCCCCACCACGTGCTGGTCGCCGTCGCCCTGGCGGCGAGCACCGAGGCGGCCTCGCAGGCCCGCCACGTGGTCCGTGACCTCCTCCAGCAGGGCCACCGGCTCGACATGGTGGACACCGCCTGCCTCCTGACCAGCGAGCTGGTCGCCAACGCCATCATCCATGCCGACGGTGCCGTCGAGCTGGTGGTCGATCTCGACCGAGCCCGTCTGGCGGTCGAGGTCATCGACGCCTCCAGCGAGCCGCCCGTCGTCATCGAGGCCGAACCGGTCGAGGTCGAGCGGCTCGCCACCAGCGGCCGGGGCCTGGCGATGGTCGCCCGCCTGGCCGACGCCTGGGGTGTCACCCGCGTGGTCCCCGGCAAGTCGGTCTGGTTCTCCATCACCGCCTGACGCCCCGTCACCTCCTGGGCGGACCGTCACCGCAGGCGAGCACGCCCGACGACGACATGTACCCTCCACGGCAGTCCCCGACGGAGAGCCACCCATGCCGCCCATCGACGCCCCCGACGAGGTCGTGCTGACCCTCCCCGCCGCGCCCGATTTCGTCCGCCTGGCCCGGCTGACCTGCGCCGGCCTCGCCACCCGGATCGGGATGGCGTACGACGAGGTCGAGGACCTGCGGATCGCCGTGGGCGAGGCCTGCTCGCTGCTCATCGGGGCCGGGGCCCGCAAGGGGACGCTGACCCTCACCTTCGGGCTCGACTCCGACGCCCTCGGCGTCACCATCGTCGGCGGCTTCGACGGGCCCGGCACCGCCAGCGACGACAGCGGCCTGTCGGACCAGATCCTCGACGCCGTCGTCGACGAGCACGAGGTCGACCTGGTGCAGGACCGGGTGTGGATCTCCAAGCGCCACCTGTCCAGCGCGCCAGAGGGGGCCGAGCCGGCGTGACCGTGCTGCACCGCACGATCGCCAGCCGGGGCGGGGGCACGGCCTGCGCTCCCTGGCGCGCCCCCACCGACGGCGGGAGCCGGCCGGGAGCGCACCGATGAGCCTCGACGACGCCGAGCGCGAGCACCTGCGCGAGCGGTTCCGCGCGTACCAGGCCACCGGGGACCGGTCGATCCGCGACGAGCTCATCGAGGCCCACCTGCGCCTGGCCGAGCACCTGGCCCGCCGGTTCAACAACCGGGGCGTGCCGCTGGAGGACCTCGTCCAGGTGGCGTCGCTCGGTCTCGTCAAGGCCGTCGAGCGCTTCGAGCCCGAGCGCGGCCTCGAGTTCTCCACCTTCGCCACGCCCACGATCGTCGGCGAGCTCAAGCGGCACTTCCGCGACAAGGGCTGGTCGGTCCGGGTGCCCCGCCGCATCCAGGAGCTCCACGTCGAGGTCAACTCGCTCGTCGGCACCCTGACCCAGCGGCTGGGCCGCTCGCCCACCATCGCCGAGCTGGCCCTGGCGTCGGGCACCTCCGAGGAGGAGGTCCTCGAGGCCATGGAGGCGGCCCAGGCCTACCGGTCGACCTCGATCGACGCCCCCTCCGGCGGTGAGGACTCCGGCCTCGGCCTGGCGGGCCAGCTGGGCGACGAGGACTCCAACCTGTTCGCGGCCGAGAACCGCATGCTGGTGGCGACGCTGGTCGACACCCTCCCGAAGCGCGAGCAGCTGATCATGAAGCTCCGCTTCTACGACGGCATGACCCAGAGCCAGATCGCCGACCGCCTCGGCATCAGCCAGATGCACGTCTCCCGCCTCCTCGCCCGCAGCCTCGGCCAGCTCCGCGCCCGCCTCGAACACGAAGGCTGAGGATGATCCGGGTCCCGATCG
>DATHEV010000655.1:0-2017 GCA_035318405.1 Iamia sp. | reverse complement strand
CAGCCGTGCCGCCGCCAACCGTCTCTACCAGCGTCTCGGCTTCGAGCCCCGCGACACCAACGTGTACCGACACGAGTCGGGGTAGAGGCGGGTCCGGACGGGGGAGGGGAGGCGACGTGGGTGAGCGGATGATCGAGGTGGGCGGGGTCCGGCTGTGCACGGAGCCGTTCGGCGCACCGACCGATCCGCCCGTCCTCCTCGTCGCCGGTCTCGGCTCGTCGATGCTGTGGTGGGAGGAGGAGCTCTGTCGGAGCCTGGCGGACGGCGGGCGGTTCGTGATCCGCTACGACCATCGTGACACCGGCCGATCGACCACCTTCGAACCCGGTCATCCCGGGTACGGCGGTACGGACCTCACCGCCGACGCCGTGGGGGTGCTCGATGCCTACCGTCTCGGGTCGGCCCACGTGGTGGGCGTCTCCGCCGGCGGGGGCATCGCCCAGGACCTGGCCCTGGACATCGCCGACCGGGTGTCGTCGCTCGTGCTCATCAGCACCTCGCCGGTGGTTGCGGTCGACCGGGATCTCCCCCCGCCGACCGATGACTTCAACCGCTTCGTGGCCGACGCCACGGTCGACTGGTCGGACCGCGAGTCGGTGATCGAGTACCTGTTCGGCTACTGCCGGCTCCTCAACGGCCGGCCGCGACCCTTCGACGAGGCCACCTGGCGTGACCTCGTCCGGCGTGACGTCGAGCGCGCCGAGAGCGTCGCCTCGCTGCGGAACCACGACGTCATGGCGCACGACGGCGGGCCCCACCCGCCGCTGTCCGCGATCACCGTCCCGACGCTGGTGATCCACGGCACGGCCGACCCGATGTTCCCGCTCGCCCACGGCCAGGCGCTGGCCGAGGCGATCCCCGGCGCCACGTTCCTGCCGCTCGAGGGCGCCGGCCACGGCGTCGACCGAGCCGACTGGCCGACGATCGTGCCCGCCACCCTCGATCACACCCGGGACGCCGGCTAGAGCAGGTCAGACGGGCACACGGATCGTGTGCTTGCCCTTCTTGGGGAAGGTGAAGGTGGCGCCGACGCCGGGGCCGTGCTCCGCCCACGGTGCGGTGCGCGCCGAGCGGTAGTTGCAGAAGAAGGTCACCGGGCCGTCGGCCGTGGCGATCACCTTGGCGAGGGCGGCGTCGTCGGGGTGGGCGAAGTTGTCGCCGTTGGTCGAGACCAGCCAGCGGCGACAGTCGATCAGGGCCAGCATCTTCGTCGACAGGTTGGCGTCGCTGCCGTGGTGGGACAGCTTGACGAGGTCGAGGCGCGGTCGGGTCTCGCCCACCCGCTGGGCGTAGCGGGTCAGCGCGCTGGTCAGCACCGAGGCGTGGGCGTCGGCCGCGAACAGCACCCGCTTGTCGTCGTACTCGAGGATGAAGGCGATGCTGGAGCCGTTGGCCTTCGAGCTGTCGGTGTGCTTCTCGGCGGCGAGGCCGGCGACGGCGTCGAGGTCGAGGGGGTCGGGGAGGGGGTCGGTGACGCGATCGCGAGGTCGCGGGCTCGTCGTGTGGGCGGTGTCGCCTCCACCGGGCACGAGGCCGGCCCTCAGCACGTCCTCCGTCCACGTCTTCGCCATCGCCTTCAGCTTCGGGCCGCTGGGGGACAGCAGGACGACGCAGGCGTCGCCCGGGAGGTCGATGCACGGGAGGTCGCCGGCGCGGGGCACGACGATCGGCCCGCCCACGTCGTCGGAGGCCTTCGGGGTGAACCCGTCGTTCCAGTGGAAGCCGCCGTCGACGATGCGGGTGGTGAGCTGCTCGCCGTTCACCGGGCCGAGGACGTTGCCGCCGGTCTTGCAGTGGACGAAGCCGTTGAACCACACGTGGTCGATCCGCTGCTTGAGGTCCGGGTCGTCGAGCAGCGCGATGGCGCCGCCGATGTGGTCCTCGTCGACGTGCGTGACGACGAAGACCTCGTAGCGGTCCCGGCGCCGCCGCACCAGCTCGGTGCGCACGCCGTCCCACGAGTGGAAGGTGCCGGCATCGATGAGCACCTGGTGCGTCGCGCTCCTCGTGCCGTACT
>DATHEV010000654.1:0-6242 GCA_035318405.1 Iamia sp. | reverse complement strand
CGCCAACCGGCTCACCCTCACCGCCGAGAGCGGCGCCGGTCTCTCCCTCACCACCCCCGCCTGACGGGCTACCGGTCTCACGCAGGTGCAGGCCGCCGGTTGAGGCTCGGCCTCAGCCCTTGGCGGCGGCGAAGCCGGCGTCGAGGTCGGCGAGGATGTCCTCGATCGACTCGAGGCCGACCGACAGGCGGACCAGGCCGGGCGCGACACCGGTGGAGGTCTGCTCGACCTCGGTCAGCTGGGAGTGGGTGGTCGACGCCGGGTGGATGGCCAGGCTGCGGACGTCGCCGATGTTGGCCACGTGGCTGTGGAGGGTGAGCCCCTCGACGAAGCGCTGGCCCGCCTCCTTGCCCCCGGCGATCAGGAAGGCGGGGACCGAGCTGAAGCCCTTCCCCCCGGTCAGCTCCTCGGCCCGGTCGTGCCAGCGCGACCCGGGCACGCCGGCCCACTGGATCGCCTCGACCTGCGGATGGCCGGTCAGGTGCTCGACCACGGCCGCCGCGTTCTGGTTGTGACGCTCCATCCGCAGGCTGAGCGTCTCCAGCCCCTGGAGGAGCAGGAAGGAGTTGAACGGGCTGATGGCGGCGCCGATGTCGCGCAGGAGCTGGACGCGCGCCTTGAGGATGAAGGCGCCGGGACCGAGGGCGGGCCAGTACTGGAGCCCGTGGTAGCTGGGGTCGGGCTCGGTGAACTGCGGGAAGCGGTCGGTGTGGGCGCCGAAGTCGAAGCTGCCGGCGTCGGCGATGATGCCGCCGATCGAGGTGCCGTGGCCGCCGATGAACTTGGTGGCGGAGTGGACGACGATGTCGGCGCCGTGCTCGAAGGGGCGGATCAGCCACGGGGTGGCGACCGTGTTGTCGATGATCAGCGGGACGCCGACGTCGTGGGCCACGTCGGCCACGCCCCGGATGTCGAGGAAGTCGTTGCGGGGGTTGCCGATGCTCTCGCCGTAGAACGCCTTGGTGTTCGGCCGCACGGCGGAGCGCCAGGCGTCGAGGTCGTCGGGGTCGTCGATGAACGTGGTCTCGATGCCGAGCTTCGGCAGCGTGTAGTGGAGGAGGTTGTAGGTGCCGCCGTAGAGGGCGGCCGAGCTGACGATGTGGCTGCCGGCCTCGGCCAGGTTGAGGATGGCGAGGGTCTCGGCCGCCTGGCCCGAGGCCACGGCCAGGGCGCCGGGGATGCCGAGGGCGGTGTCGGGGGCGCCCTCGAGCGCCGCCACCCGGGCCTCGACCACGGCCTGGGTCGGGTTCATGATCCGGGTGTAGATGTTGCCGACCTCGGCCAGGCCGAAGAGGTTGGCGGCGTGGGCCGTATCGCGGAACTGGTACGACGTCGTCTGGTAGATCGGGACGGCCCGGGCCCCCGTGGTCGGGTCGGGCTCCTGGCCGGCGTGGATCTGACGGGTCTCGAAACCCCAGTCGGTGCTCATGGGCCGGACCCTACCCCGAAACCCGACCCAATTGGTCAACAATCGTCAGGCGGCGATGTCGTCGCCCCGCCGCCGGTGACAGGATGACGGCTCCGGCCGATCGGGCAACGGGCCCGGCGCGTCAACCGATCGGGGGACCTCGGGGTCTGGGCGGGTGCATGAGCGAGATCTCGGCGACGACACCACCTTCGGTCCCGGCCACCACCGTGACCGCCGAACCCCTGCCCGACCTGGCCGCGCTGTTCGCCCAGCACCACCAGCGGCTGCTGCGCATCGCCTTCCTGCTGAGCGGGGACGACCGCCTGGCCGAGGACCTGGTGAGCGACGCCTTCGCCAAGGCCTACCGCCACCTGGCCCGCGGCCGGGTGGCCGACCCCGGCGCCTACCTGCGGCGGGCGGTCGTGAACGGCTGGAAGCGCCAGATCGGCCGGCGCATCCGCGACCGGGAGCGGGCCCGTCACCTCCGGGTGGGGTGGGACCCGGCCTTCGAGGACACCAGCGCCGAGCGGGAGCGGATCCTGTCGGCCCTGGCCACCCTGCCGGCGCGCCAGCGGGCCGTCGTCGTCCTCCGCTTCCTCGACGACCTGTCCGAGGCCGAGACCGCGGCCGTCCTGGGGATCGCCCCCGGGTCGGTCAAGACCCACTCGCACCGGGCCCTCGCCCGGCTGCGCACCACCCTCGAGGAGGACCGATGACGACGATGATCGACGAACACGACCTGCGAGACCGGCTGGAGCGGGCGGCGGCCGAGGTCGCCGCCCCGCCCGACCTGCTGCCCATCATCGAGCGCCGGATCACGACGCTGGGCCGGCGCACAGCCGCCCTCCGCGTGGCGGGAGCCGTCGCCGTCGTCGCCCTGGCCGCCGGGGTCGCCCTGGTCGCCACGGGTGACGACGGCGACGAGGCGCCGGTGGCCGTCGAGTCGACCACGACCGTCTCGGAGAGCCCGACGACGACCACCACGCCCCTCGCCCCCGGCTGGGCGGCCATGGCCGACGCCCCCATCGCCCCGCGGACCGACCACCTGGTCCTGGCCATGGACGACGAGGTCCTCGTGTGGGGCGGCCGCACCTTCGTCCCCCTCCCGAACTGGCCCATGGACGGCGCCGTCTACGCCCCGGCGACGGACTCCTGGCGGGCCGTCCCCGATGCTCCCCTCCCCGGCTTCGCCGACGGGGTGTGGACCGGCTCCGAGGCGATCCTCGTGTCGGGCGGGCCCCCCCAGACCAGCCCGGACATGGCCCCCGGACCTCCGGGCGCGGCCGCCTTCGACCCGGCCACCGACACGTGGCGCCCGCTCGCCGCCCCCCCGGCCGGCGTCGGCGTCATGGGGACCTACCTGGTCTGGACCGGCACCCACGTCGTGGTCATCAGCCCCTCGGACCTCCTCGAGGGCGGGCCGGCCACCGTCTCCGTCTACGACCCGGCCACCGACACCTGGGCCGGCGGGGCGTCGACCGACGCCCTCAGCAGCTTCGGCACCGCCGTCTGGACCGGCACCGAGGTCCTCGTCGTCGCCTCGGCCGAGACCGACCCCGCCGAACCCGCCAACGACGAGGTGCTGGTGCGGGCCTACGACCCGGTCACGGACTCCTGGCGATCCCTCCCCTGGGGTCTCGGGGATGGCGATCGCTCCTGGCCGGTCGTGGCCTGGACGGGTGACCGCCTGTTCGTCGGCGGCGGCGTCACCTACGACGGCGACGAGCAGGCCCGGGCCAAGCAGGCGGCCCTTCTCGACCCCACCACGGGCGAGTGGACGCCGGCCGCCGATGCGCCGCTGGCCATCTTCGGTCCCGAGGAGTCCGCCGCCATCTGGACCGGCGACCGCGTCCTCACCGTGTCCGCCGGCGACGACGCCTTCCCCATCCTCGTCCAGGGCCCCGTCCCGGCGCTCACCTACGACCCGGCGACCGACACCTGGGCCGAGGGCCCGGTGCGCCCCGACGCAGGGGTCGCCCGGGCCGGCTGGGTGTGGGCCGCGGGCCGGGCCGTCGTGCCCCTCGGCGGCACCCCCGTCCCGCTCTCCGAGGACGGCGCCGGCCCCACCTGCTGCACCGCTGGTCCGGCCGGCGGCGCCACCTACGTGCCGTAGGGGCCGGGCCGGCGGGTCAGAAGCCCTCGGGGGGCTGGGTGCGCTGGTAGCCCTCGGCCGAGGCGACGAGCGAGCTGGCCAGCAGCAGCGCCCGGTCCCGGCCGACGCCCCGCAGCCAGCCGGCCCAGAAGGCGACCTCGGCGGGACCGGGATCCCGCCTCAGGTGGCGGCTGTAGGACCGGGCGACGGTGACTCGACGGCCCTCGGCCGAGTGGGCCAGGGTCACGTCGACACGGGCCCGGGAGGCGGCGGTCGATCCACCCGGACCGAACGAGGCCACGTAGTAGTCCACGCTCGGCTCGCCGGCCTCGCGATCGAGGATCTCCGGGAACCGGTCGGCGACCCACTGGCGGTCCCGCGCCTCGGGGTCGGTCGGGTATTCCTGGTTGGCCAGGTACTCCTCCGAAGCCTTGACGGCGGCGTCGAGGGGGACGTCGTCCCGCCGGGCCCGGAGGACGGCGAACCCCTGCATCCGCTCGTCGGCGGTGGGCTCCCGCCCCAGGCTCTTGCCGTACACGGTGCCCAGGACGTCGTCGAGGGGCTCGTCGGACCGCAGCAGGGCCTCGACCACCGTGAGACGCGTCTGTCCGGCGGCGAGGCGGCCCACCCAGTAGTCGAGCTCGGTCTGGCTCGGGCACCGCTCCATGCCCAGGTCGTAGAGGGAATCGACGAAGGCGTCGTCGGGTGCATCGACCGTGGCGCAGTACGACCCGGGCCGCTGCGCACCGATCGGGACGGCGGGGGCGAGGACACCGACCAGCCCGAGGGCGACACCGACCACGAGGGCGCGGCGACGGCCGCTCACGCCGCCACCGCACCGGTGGCGCCGACGCCGACGGGGCCGGTCCGGCCCAGGCGCCGGAGGGCGGCGAGGCCCATGGGCACCATCCCCGCCCCGATGAGGAGGTCGGCCACCACGGCCAGGGCATCGATGCCCCCGATCCGGGAGATCGGGAAGGCCACGCCGCCGAGGGCCAGGGCGATCGCCGCCGCCCGCGGCTGGACGCCCGTGCGCAGCGATGCCACGCCCAGGGCGATCAGGGTCGCCGGCATGGTCAGACCCGGGAGGAACAGCCCCAGCGTGGCGGCCAGGCCGTCGGGATCGGCCTCCGACACGGCGGCGGTGGCATCGGTGGCGAACACCATCGAGTCGATCCCGAAGGCGATGGCGCCCGCCGCCCCGATCGCCGACGTGAGGGTCAGGACCGCGGCGGTGCGGGGCAGAGGCCCCTCCAGCCGGGCCGCCAGCCCCATCATGGCGAGACCGAGGGCGATGCCGGCCCAGACCTGGATGGCCCCGGCGGTCGCGCCGCCCGAGTCGAGCCCGTCGTTGGCGATGTAGGCCGCGGTGCTGGCCAGCAGCGCGACGGGTGCGGCGATCAGGGCGGCGGCGTGGAGGCGGGCCCGTGGCCCGCTCGAGGTGAGGTGTTCGTCCATGGCGGACAGCAGACCCGTCGCGCCCGCCGCCGCACATCGCTCGGACGAGCGATCGGGCCCTCAGACGAGGTGGTGTTCGCGCGCCACGGCGGCGGCCTGGCCTCGCGAGCGGGCGTCCAGCTTGGCCAGCAGGTGGCGGACGTGGGTCTTCACCGTGTGCTCGCTGATGAAGAGGGCGTCGGCGACCTGGCGGTTCGATGCCCCCTCGACGAGGAGCCGCAGCACATCGATCTCCCGCGTCGACAGCACCTCGCCCGTGCCCGGCACGACGACGGGTGCCGGCTTCGGCGTCGTGCCCAGCGCGGCGAGGGCCGTGCGGGCCACCGCGGGCGCCACCCCCCGGGCGACGGCGCGGGCCAGCAGCGGCGCGACCGCGGGCCCGGGCGCGGCCAGCAACCCGGGCGCGCCGTAGGCCTCCGCGGCGCGCAGGGCCGCCTCCGTCTCACGGTCGGCGGCGGCGACATCGCCGACCACCTCGTGGGCCAGGGCGAGGACGAGGTGGACCGGGTGCCCGAACGGCACGACGCGGGCCATCTCCTCCAGCGCCGCCGCCCCCTCGAGCAGCCTGATCACGGTGGCCATGTCGCCGGCGACCCATGCGCCCTGGGCCTCGAGCGAGGCCTGGGCGATCTCGACGTGGAGGTCGCGGTCGTTGCCGTGAGGGTCGGCGACCGGACGTCGGGACACCGCCGCGGCCTCGTCGGCCCGGCCCTGGCTCCGCAGGACCCACGCCCACAAGGGCAGCTGGAGCAGGTCCATGCGCCGGTCGAGGTCGGTCGGGGCGGGCTCCTCCTGACGGCGGCGCAGGAGGGTCTCGGCCCGGTCGAGCTCGCCGGCGGCGACCCAGCCGGTCACCTCGGCCCAGTCGAACGTCGCCCGCAGGTGGGGTGACCCGCCCAGCCGCTCGAGCACGACCCGGCCGCGGCCGGCGGCGTCGAGCGCCTCGGGGAACCGGCCCTGCAGGAGGGCGACGAGCGTGCGCTGGTGGTGCAGCCCGAGGCGGGCGACGGACAGGTCGCCATCGTCCCGACCGGCCACCCAGCCGACGTAGGTCTCGATGTGGTCGAGCCCGTCGTCGACGAAGGCGAGCAACGGGCTCAGGTGCTCGGCCAGCACCTCGACCGAGGCCCGGTCGCCGGTGGCCATCGCCAGGTCGAAGGCGGCGAAGGCGTGCTGGCGGGCGTCGTCCCACCGGCCGGAGAACATGGCGCCGTAGGCCGTGGCGATCTCGTGGTCGACGCGGACCGCGGTGGGTTGGTCGGCGAAGCCGGGGTGCTCGGCCAG
>DATHEV010000653.1:0-3280 GCA_035318405.1 Iamia sp. | reverse complement strand
GGGATCGGGCCGCCCATCGCCTGCCTGCCGACGCTCGCCGACGCCATCGCCCGCCGTCCGCGTGCGGCCGTCGTCGCCAACCCCTCGTCGCTCCACGCCGGCACCGCCACGGCGCTGGTCGAGGCGGGGATCCCGGTGCTCGTCGAGAAGCCGGTGACCACCACCGCCGCAGCCTGCGCCGCGCTGGCGGAGACGGCGGAGCGCCAGTCGGTGCCGGTCGCGGTGGTCCAGCAGATGCGGTTCCACCCGCTCCTGGCCGCGCTGCGGCGCAGTCTCGACGACGGTCTCGTCGGCCGGGTCGGCGCCGTGGTCGGGGTGCAGGGCGAGCACCTCGCCGACTGGCAGCCGGGCACCGACCATCGCCAGAGCTACGCCGCTCGCCCGGAGCTCGGCGGGGGAGTGCTGCTCACCCAGAACCACCTCCTCGACCTGATGGTGCACCTCTGCGGTGCGCCGCAGGAGGTCTCGGCCCTGCTCGACCACCCCAAGGTGCTCGGGCTCGACGTCGAGGAGGCGGTCGCCGCCATCGGTGTGCTGCCCACCGGCGCGCTGTGGTCGCTGCGGGCCGACTACCACGCCCGGCCCCGTCGCTTCGTCCTCGACGTCGAGGGCTCGCACGGGCGGGCGCGGCTCGACCACTACGCCAGCACCCTCACGGTCACCGACGGGGCGGGTGAGGTCGTGAGGGCGGAGTCGACGCCGTTCGACCGCGTCCTCCTCTTCCGCGCCGTGCTGGAGGACTTCCTCGCCGCCGTCGACGGCGGGGCCGCCCCCCGGTGCCCGCTGGCCGACGCCCTGGAGGTGCTCGCCGTGATCGAGGCCATCCGCCGCTCCGCCGTCGACGGGCGCCGGTGCGCCCCGGCCCCGACCCCGCCCCCGTCCCCCGCATCCCCCGGAGCCGGCCATGTTCTCCCTTGACGGCCAGAAGGCCCTCGTCACCGGCGGAGCCGGCCTGCTCGGCGAGGTCTTCGCCTCGGCCCTGGCCGGCGCGGGCGCGGCGGTGACCCTCCTCGACGTCGATGCCGAGCGCCTGGCCGCGGTGGCGGAGCGCCTCGCCGCCCGCCGGATCGACGTCGACACCGCCGTCGTCGACATCACCGACGAGGCGTCGGTCGCGCGGGTGGTGCAGGGCGCCGCCCCCTTCGACGTCATGGTCAACGGTGCGGCGATCGACCCGAAGGTCTCCGCCGACGCCGTCGGCCGGGGGTCCGCCCTCCTCGGGCTGACCACCGAGGACTTCCGTGCCTCCACCGAGGTGAACCTGGTCGGCATGTTCACCTGCACGCGGGAGGCGGTCCGGGCGATGGAGGCCCACGGCCGGGCCGGCGTCATCGTCAACGTCGCCTCGGTGTACGGCGTGGTGGCGCCGGACCAGCGCCTCTACGAGCCCCCCACCGGTCCCGCCGGGGCCAAGCCCGTGGACTACCCCGCGACCAAGGCGGGCGTGATCGGGCTCACCCGGGCGGCGGCGGCGGCCTGCGGGCACCTCGGTATCAGGGTGAACGCCCTGGTCCCGGGGGGTGTGCGGGCCGAGCAGCCCGAGTGGTTCGTCGATGCCTACGGGAGGCGGACCATGCTGGGCCGCATGGCCGAGACCGACGACCTGGCCGGGCCGCTGGTCTTCCTCTGCTCGGACGCCTCGCGCTACATGACCGCAGCGACGCTCGTCGTCGACGGGGGGTTGTCGCAGTGGTAGGCCGACGACCGGCCCCGGCCGCCGCCCACGATCGAGGAGAGGTCGAGAGTGCTCATCGAGCGTGACATCGCGTCGTTCGTGGTCCAGTCGGAGGACTCCGTGCTGGCCGCCCTGCGCAAGATCCAGCGCAACCACCGGCGCATCGCCTTCTGCGTCGACCCGAACGGCGTCCTCGAGGGCGTCGTCACCGACGGCGACGTGCGCCGGTGGCTGCTGTCGAGCCCCGACCTCGACCTCGAGGCACGGGTCGGCAAGGTGGCGAACCTCGACTACACCGCGGCGGGCGCCGACGAGCTCCACGGCGCCCTCGAGGCCCTGCTCGTGCCGCCGATCGAGGCGCTGCCGCTGCTCGACCGGCGCGGCCGGCTCGTCGCCGTCGCCCTCCCCGGCGACGACGTCGTGCAGATCGGCCCCCTCCGCATCGGCGGGGCGAACCCGGCGGTCGTCATCGCCGAGATCGGCATCAACCACAACGGCAGCGTCGACGAGGCCCGCCGGTTGGTCGACGCCGCCGCCGCCGCCGGCGCCGACGCCGCCAAGTTCCAGCTGCGGGACATGGCCAGCCTGTACCGGGCCGGCTCCGGGTCGGCCGACGTCCGCGAGGACCTCGGCGCCCAGTACACGATGCAGCTGCTCGAGCGGTTCAACCTCACCGCCCAGCAGCTGGCGGCGGTCTTCGACCACTGTCGCGACGTCGGCATCACCCCCCTCTGCACGGCATGGGACGCACGCAGCGTCGACGACCTGGAGGACTACGGCATCGAGGGCTACAAGCTGGCCTCGGCCGACCTCACCAACCACGGCCTGATGACGCACGTCGGCCGCACGGGCAAGCCGATGATCGCCTCGACCGGGATGTCCGCCGAGTCCGAGATCCGCGAGGCGGTCGGCGTGCTGCGCCACAGCGGCTCGCCGTTCGTCCTGCTGCACTGCAACTCGACCTATCCGGCGCCCTTCAAGGACGTGAACCTCCGCTACCTCGACCGCCTGCGATCGCTCGGGGGCGGCTGCCCGATCGGGTACTCGGGGCACGAGCGGGGCTGGAGCGTCGCCCTCGCCGCCGTCGCCCTCGGCGCCCAGGTGATCGAGAAGCACTTCACCTTCGACCGCGACCAGGAGGGCGTCGACCACACCGTCAGCCTCCTGCCCGACGAGCTGGCGGCCATGGTGAGGGCCATCCGCGAGGTCGAGGAGGCCCGGGGCGACGGCGGCGAGCGCGTCCCGACCCAGGGCGAGGCCATGAACCGGGTGACCCTGGCCAAGAGCCTGGTGGCGGCCGTCGACCTCGAGCCCGGCGACGTCATCACCGACGCCGCCGTCGAGGTGCGCAGCCCCGGTCGCGGGCTCCAGCCCAACCGCCGGGCCGACCTGGTCGGCCAGGTGGCCGCCCGCACCATCGCCCAGGGCGACTTCTTCTACGCCGGCGACCTCGCCGCCGGCCGGGCCCTGCCTCGCGCCTACCGGTTCTCCCGGCCCTGGGGCGTGCCCGTCCGCTATCACGACGCCATCACCCTCCCGGCCCGGTCGAACCCCGACTTCCTCGAGTTCCACTTCTCCTCCAAGGACCTCGACGAGGACCCGACC
>DATHEV010000652.1:0-5349 GCA_035318405.1 Iamia sp. | reverse complement strand
CACGCCGCCGAGAACCGGCTGGCCAGGGCCGATCGGGGCCGATCAGCGGCGTCAGCGCAGGGCGGGGGTGCCGCGCACCCGGCTCCGGCGGCGGACGGCCGCCCCCACGAGCAGGAGGAGCAGGGCAACGATCACCAGGGGCAGGAGGGCGGTCCCGGTGCGGGCCAGGCCCCCCGAACCGCCGTCGCGGGAGGAGCCGCTGCCCAGCCCGTCGGAGCCGCCCCCCGGTGTCCCGCGGCCGGGCCTCTCCTCGGTCTCGCCCAGGACCTCGCCGGGGTCGAGCTCGCCGCAGTCGACGTTGAAGGTCACGCCCACGGCCACCAGCGCCTCGATGCCCCCGATCTCGGGCACGGTGAAGGAGAACGTCCCCTCGCCGTTGCCGTCGGCCACCACCGTGGCCACCTCGCCGCCGCCGAGGGTGAGCGTGATCTCGCTCCCGGCCGCCACGCCGGCGATCGTGCCGGTGACCGTGCCCCCCACCTCGACCTGGGTCTCGTCGACCGTGCAGCTCGGGTCGCCCGGGGGCTCGGTGGGCGGGATCGTCGACCCGTAGGGGTCCGAGGTGGTGGCCTGCCCGGCGGCCGGGGTGCCCGCGCCCAGCAGGAGGGCGACCGCGATCGCGAAGCCGGCGAGGACGGACCGGTTGCGGATGTGGTGGCGCACGGGGCTCCCTGGGATCGGACCGGGCGGGCGCGTGGGCGCGGACCACCTCGGTTCATCGTTCGGAAGGAGGTTCGGCGGTCGACCTACGATCTCCTCCCTGGCCGCTCCTCCGACCTCCGCACCCGACCCCGATCTGTGGCGCGACCGACCGGTCCTCGTCACCGGGGGCACGGGCTTCCTCGGGTCCCACCTCACGCGCCTGCTGGTCGACGCCGGCGCCGCCGTGGTGGTCCTGCGCCGCGACCGCGTCCCCCCGTCCAGCGTCGAGCGGGCCTGGTCCGACCGGGTCACGTGGGTCGAGGGCGCCGTCGAGGACCAGGCCGTCATCGAGCGGGCGCTCGGCGAGCACGAGATCGTCACCGTCTTCCACCTGGCGGCCCAGACCCAGGTCGGCGTGGCCAACGCCAACGCGGTGAGCACCTTCGAGGCCAACATCACCGGCACGTGGGCGCTGCTGGAGGCCGTGCGCCGCAGCCCCGGCGTGGCCCAGGTCGTCACCGCGTCGAGCGACAAGGCCTACGGCGCCCAGCCGGTGCTGCCCTACACCGAGGACATGCCGCTCCTGGCCACCCATCCCTACGACGTGTCGAAGGCGTGCTCGGACCTGATCGCCGCCTCGTACCACCAGACCTTCGGCGTGCCCGTGGCCATCACCCGCTGCGGCAACTTCTTCGGCCCCGGCGACCGCAACTGGGAGCGGCTGATCCCCGGCACCATGCGCGCCATCCTGCGGGGCCGGTCGCCGGTGATCCGCTCCGACGGGACGCTGGTGCGCGACTACCTCTACGTCGTCGACGGCGCCCTGGCGTACCTGCGGCTGGCCGAGTGCATGGCCGCCGATCCGACGCTCGCCGGCGAGGCCTTCAACTTCTCGACCGAGACGCCGCTGAGCGTGCTCGACCTGGTGGCCCGCATCCAGACGGCGGCCGGCTCGGACCTCCCGCTCGACGTCCGGGGCGGCGCCGCCCACGAGATCCCGGCCCAGCACCTCTCGGCCGAGAAGGCGCGCCAGGTCCTCGGCTGGGAGCCGTCCCGCACCGTCGACGAGGCCCTGGTCGAGACGGTGGCCTGGTACCGCGACGAGCTGTCCGGCTGACGTGAGCATCGTCGTCACCGGCGCCGGCGGCTACGTCGGCGGGCGGCTGGTGCAGCATCTGGGCGGCCTCGCCCTCCCCACGCTGCGCACACCTGTGCCGTGGCTGCCCGACGCCGTCGTGGCCGACCTGCTGGTCGACGACCTCGTCCCGCTGTTCGCAGGGCACCAGGCCGTGGTCCACCTGGCCGGGCTCAACGAGACCCACTTCCGGGGCGACGCCGATCGGGCCTACGACCACACGGTGGCCGCCACCGAACGGGTGGCCTCCGCCGCCAGGGCCGCCGGCGTGCCTCGCCTCGTGTACCTCTCGACGTTCCACGTCTACGGCTCCGCCGCCAAGGGTCTGGTCCAGGAGGACGTCCCGGCCACCCCCGTGGACGGCTACGGGGCCTCCCGGCTGGAGGGCGAGCGGCTGGCGGCCGAGCACGGACCGCACCACACGGTCAGCCTCCGCCTGACCAACGGCGTGGGGCCGTTGTCTCACCCGGACGTCGAGCGCAAGACCCTCGGCGCCTACGTCTTCTGTCGGATGGCGGCCACGGGCGGAGACATCGAGATGAGGGACAGCGGGCACGGCCTCCGTGACTTCGTCGACCTGGCCGAGGCCTGCCGGGTCATCGGTGCCGCGGCCGCCGGCGCGCTGCCGCGGGACACCTACAACCTCGGCTCGGGTGTCACGACGTCGATCCGCCGCCTGGCCGACGAGGTGGCCGACGCCGCCGAGGAGGTGCTCGGCCGGCGACCGGCCGTCGTACCCGGTCCCCCGGACGGCGACGCCCCCGACGACTTCCGGGTCTCCGTCGAGAAGCTGGCCGAGCACGTCGACCGGCCGAACCCCGACCTGCGACCGGCGCTCGTCGAGACCATCCGCCTGCTGGCCTGAGCAGGAGCGCGGCGGGCGACGGCCAACCCTGAGGCCATGGAAGAGCCGCGGGTGCCCACCATCATCCTGTGCGGTGGCAAGGGGACCCGGATCAGCGAGGTCAACCCGCTCGTCCCCAAGCCGCTGCTGCCCATCGGCGAGCGGCCCGTCCTGTGGCACATCATGAAGGTCTTCGCCCACCACGGGTCGACGGACTTCGTGCTGGCCCTCGGCCACCTGGGCGAGGAGATCCGTCGCTTCTTCCTCGACTACCACGCCCTGACCTGCGACTTCTCCATCGAGCTGGGCAAGCCCGACTCGATCGAGTTCCTCGGCACCCACGCCGAGGAGGCGTGGCGGGTCACGTGCGTCGACACCGGCCGGGAGAGCCTCACCGCCACCCGGGTGCGGCGGGCGGCGGCCGCCATCGGGGGCGAGGGCCCGGTGATGATCACCTACGGCGACAGCGTCGGGAACGTCGACATCGCCGCCCTGCTCGACTTCCACCGCGCCCACGGTCGTTTGGCGACGGTGACGGCCGTGCGGCCGCCGGGACGCTTCGGCGAGCTGGTGCTCGACGGCGACACGGTCGAGCGGTTCGACGAGAAGCCCCAGACCAGCGGCGGGTCGATCAACGGCGGGTTCATGGTCTTCGAGCGGGAGGCGATCGAGCGGTTCATCCCGACCGACGCCGACGTCATGCTCGAGCGCGAGCCCATGAGCGGTCTGGCCGCTGCCGGCGAGCTGGTGGCCTTCGCCCACGACGGGTTCTGGCAGCCGATGGACACCCCCCGCGAGCGGGACCTGCTCGAGCGGATGTGGGTCGACGGCACCGCCCCGTGGCGGGTCTGGTAGCCATCCCGGATGGCTGAGATCGACGGGCTGGTCATCACGCCCAAGCGCCGCATCCCCGACGAGCGGGGCGCCATCTTCCACATGCTCCGCGACGACGAGGAGGCCTTCGAGCGCTTCGGCGAGATCTACTTCTCGCTGATCTATCCGGGCGTGGTGAAGGGCTGGCACCTCCACCACGAGATGACGCTCAACTACGCCGTGCCCGTCGGGATGATCAAGCTGGTCTGCTACGACGACCGCGAGGGCTCGCCGACCCGGGGCAACGTGGCCGAGATCCACACCGGCGAGCTCGACTACCAGCTCGTCACCATCCCGCCGCTCGTCTGGAACGGGTTCAAGGGCGCCGGCACCGGCCCGGCCCTGGTCGCCAACTGCTCGACGATCCCCCACGCCCCCGGCGAGATCGAGCGCCTCGACCCCTTCGAGAACGACATCCCCTACGACTGGGCCCTCCACCACGGCTGAGACCCCGCCGAACTTTGTGCGAGGTCGACCGTGCCACGGTGAAGGTCGCACAAAGTTGAATGCTGGCATGGGCTGACCCCACCGAACTTTGTGCGAGGTTGGCCGTGCCACGGTGAAGGTCGCACAAAGTTCGGGGTGGGCAGGGGTTTCCACCACCGGGGTGAACCATCACGGGTGCCTGACCTGCCCGCCATCGTCGTCGAGGGGGGGACGAAGCGGTATCGGCGGGGACGCTCGACCCACACCGCCGTCGATGGCGTCGACCTGGAGGTCGCCGCCGGCGAGACGGTCGGGATCCTGGGCCACAACGGGGCCGGCAAGACCACCCTCCTCCGCCTGATCGCCGGGGTCACGGCACCGACCGAGGGCCGCATCACCACCCGGGGCCGGGTCGTGCCCCTGATCAGCGTCGGCGTCGGCTTCCATGCCGAGCTGTCGGGCCGGGAGAACGTCCGGGTCAACGGCCAGCTCCTCGGCCTGACGGTCGCCGAGATCGAGGCCGCCTACGACTCGATCGTCGCCTTCTCCGAGCTGGCCGGGCACATGGAGCAGCCGGTGAAGCTCTACTCGACCGGCATGCAGATGCGGCTGGCGTTCGCCGTGGCCATGCACGCCCGCCCCGACGTCCTCCTGCTCGACGAGATCCTGGCCGTGGGCGACACCGCCTTCCAGCTCAAGTGCCTCGACCGCATGACCGAGCTCCAGCGGGAGGGCACCACCATCGTGTTCGTCTCCCACTCGGTCCACGCCGTGCGCCTGCTCTGCCCCCGAGCCCTGGTGATGGCGGACGGGGCGGTGCGCTACGACGGACCGGCCGACGTGGCCGTGGGCCGCTACCACCGCCTGCTCTCCGAGCGGGGCGAGCCCACACCCGATCCGACCGCGGACGGTGCGCCGGCCGTGCGGGTCGTCTCCACGCAGCTGCTCGACACCGACGGCCGACAGCCCGACGAGCTGGTCCTGGGCCGGCGCTACGTCGTCCGCCACCGGCTGACGGCGTCGGCCGACGTCCACGATCCGGTGGCCGAGGTGACCGCCACGTCCGAGGCCGGCGTCGAGGCCCACCGGGCCCGGGTGCCGCTGGGCGTCGACCTCGTCGCCGGGTCCGAGATCGATCTCGACGTCGAGCTGACCGCGGCCCTGGCCGGCGGGACCTACCGCCTGCGGCTGGCCGTGCTCGACGGCGACGGCCACCGAGTTGGCGACGACGGCGAGGGCGTCGCCGCCTACCGGCCGCCGGCCCTCGGCAGCTACGGCCTGTGCGAGCTCGACGCCGAGATCCGGCTCGACGACACCGTGCTCAGCGATCACGATGCGGTCGAGATCGGCGCCCCCCGGTGAGGAGCACCATCGACGACGCCCCGGCGCCGGCCACGTTCGAGACCCGGCGCAACGCCGATGTCCGGCG
>DATHEV010000651.1:0-7714 GCA_035318405.1 Iamia sp. | reverse complement strand
CCGAGATCGCCGAGCGCTTCGTCGCCCACCGGCGGGCGGTCGACCAGGCCGAGCGCAGCCTCCTGTCGGTGTGCGAGGAGGAGGGCCTGCGGCTGGCCGTCGACACCATGTGGTACTTCGGCCACTGGATCACGCCCGAGGGCGCGCCGCGCCGCTACGACACCCGCTTCTTCCTGGCCGCGGCGCCGCCCAACCAGATCCCGGTGCACGACGACCGCGAGACCATCGCCAACGTGTGGATCCGCCCGGCCGATGCGCTGACGCGGCAGAGGGCGGGGGAGTTCACCATGCTGCCGCCCACCATCGCCTCGCTCCGGGCCCTGCTGGCCAGCGAGACGTCGGCCCAGGCGCTGGAGGCGGCGGCCGAGATGGTCGATGTCCCCACCGTGCAGCCCCGCGTGATCATGGACGACGGCGGGGTCCGCATCGTGATGCCGGGCGACCCCGAGTACGACGACGCCTACCGCGGCGACCGGTCGCTGGGCACATGGCCCTCGGCCGACGCCCGCAGCACCGCCGCCGTGGCGCGGGACACGGCCCGACCGACCGGCGAGCGCATCGAGCGACTCGTGGCGCCGCCGACGACAGCGGAGGACGCATGAGCGACAACGGCATGGGGACGGCGGCGGCCGCCGTCCAGGGCGAGGCGGCGGTGCCGTCGATGCCCGAGGCCATGGTGGGCGACGTGGTGGCGGGCCAGCTCGTCGAGCTGCTCCCGGGCGTGCGCCGGCTCACGGCCCCCAACCCCGGGATGATGACGGGCCCGGGCACCAACTGCTACCTGATCGGCACCGACGAGATCGTCGTGGTCGACCCCGGCCCCGCCGACGACGGCCACGTCGACGCCATCGTCGAGGCGGGCGGCGGGCGCATCCGCTGGATCGCCCTCACCCACACCCACATCGACCACTGGCCGGCCACGCCCGCGCTCAAGGAGCGCACCGGCGCCGAGGTCGTCGCCTTCGTGGCCAAGGACGGCCTGGAGGTCGACCGCACGCTGGCCGACGGCGACACCGTCGGCACCGGCGATGCCACCCTCACCGCCGTCCACACCCCGGGCCACGCCTCGAACCACGTCTGCTTCTGGGACGCCGGCCGGCGGGTCCTCCTCACCGGCGACCACGTGATGTCGGGCTCGACGGTGGTCATCGCCCCGCCCGACGGCGACATGGCCGCCTACCTCTCGTCGCTGGAGAAGGTCCGGGCCCTGGAGCCCACCGCCCTCGGCCCGGCCCACGGCCCGCTGCTCACCGAGCCCGACGCCTACCTCGAGCACTACATCACCCACCGGCTGGCCCGGGAGGCCTCGGTGGCCGATGCCCTGGTCGCGGCCGGGCCCGGCGGGGCCGACACCGAGGCGCTGGTGAAGGCGGTCTACGTCGACGTCCACGAGCTGCTCCACCCGGTGGCCCGCTTCAGCGTCTGGGCCCACCTCCGCAAGCTCACCGCCGAGGGCCGGGCCACCGGCGTCGACGTCGACGACCCCGACACCACCTGGGTGGCCGTGGGCTGAGGTCCGTCCCGGTCGCTGTGGCACGACCGGGGCCCAGGTGGCTCTCCTGGGTGTGGATGCCACCGCAGCGATGCGTCGGGAGGGCGTGATGGCGACCGAGCGGGAGGCCCGGTTCACGACGTACTGCGCCGCGGTCGAGCCCCGGCTGCGGCGGGCACTGGTGGCGGCCTACGGGGTCGAGCTGGGGGCCGAGGCCACCGCCGACGCCCTGGCCTGGGGATGGGAGCACTTCGAGCGGCTCGAGGCCATGGACAACGGTGCCGGCTACCTGTGGCGGGTCGGCCAGACGTCGGTGCGGCGCACGACCCGCCAGCGCCGCTGGACCGTCCCCGCCGGTGACGACGACGGCCCCGCCCCGGACCGGCCCGAGGGCGAGCCGGCGCTGGCCGCCGCCCTGGCCGGCCTGTCGCCCCGGCAGCGGACGGCGGTGCTCCTGGTCCACGGCTACGGGTACCCGTTGGCCGAGGCAGCCGCGGCCATGGGCTGTCGGATCCGCACCGTCCGCAACCACCTCGACCGCGGCCTCGGCCGCCTGCGCACCGACCTGGGGGTGACCAACGATGACCGCTGAGCACGATCTCCACGCCGGGCTGCGACGGGTGGCCGAGCAGCTCGACGGGGCCAGCGCCCCGACCGACGTGGCCGCCGTGATCGGCCGGCGCCCGCCGGCCTCGCCCCGCCCGGCCCGCGCCGTGCTGGCCACCGCCGCCGTCCTCGCCCTGCTGATGGGGCTGGTCGCCCTGCTGGCCAGCGAGGACCAGGACGAGGGCGTGAAGGCCGACGTCCCCCCGGCGTCGGTGACGGTCGAAGGCGAAGGCGAAGGCGAGGACACCGCCACGACCCTCGTCCCGGACCCGTCGCCGTCGGACCCGCCCCCGTCGGACTCGTCACCGTCGACCGAGACGACCGTGCCGCAGCCGATCGTCCCCCCGTCGTACGAGGGCGCGCCGTGGGAGGACCTGCCCGTGCGCGGCCTGGCGGTGGTGGACGGCGGCCGCGTGCTGATCGTCGACCTCGCCGGCTCCGAGCTGGGCTCCTTCGCCGAGGCCGACCTCCCGGGCGTCGGGAACGATCCGGCGGACCCGATCCTGATCGGCGCCGGGACGACGATGCAGCTCGGAGAACCCGGAGCTCGAGAGGCCGACGGGTGCGTGTCGACGGGGCGGGCCGGGGTGCGGGTCGCCATCTGCGGGCCCGAGCAGGAGGAGCTGGTGCGGTTGGCTCCCTCCGGCGAGGAGACGCCGCTGGCCGGTCGGCCCTTCGGGGCCATCGTGGGTCGCTGGCGGGTGGCCGAACCGTCGCCCGACGGGCGCTGGGTCCTCGGCACCTTCTCGGTGGAGTGCGAGGTACCGTTCGCGGTGCTGGTCCCGGCCGGGGGCGGTGAGCCCCGCACGGCCGACGGCTTCACCGACCTCGGCGGTGACACGCCCCCGTTCGCCGTCAGCTCCTACTCGGTCGGCTGGACCGACGACGGGCAGGCCGTCGTGGTGTTCTCGGGGGACGACGCCTGCGGCACGGCCGATCTGGCACCGGGCACCTACCTCGTCGATCCCGACACCGGGCTCCGCACCATGCTGCGGCCGGGGAACCCCGACCGGGTGCTCCGGTGGGAGCGCGTGGAGGACGTCAACGACCTGGAGCGGGCGATCCAGCGGGCCCGGCTCGAGCTCGGTCTCGAGTTCGGCGGCGGCGATCACGGCGGCACCGGGGCGTTCAGCAGCGTCGTGTGGGAAGGCCGGACGGTTGGTGTGTCGGCGTATCCGCCCGAGATGGCGGCGCCGACCGAAGACCCCGGCGCGACGGGCGGCGAGAGGGTCGAGATCGACGGCGTGGCGGCCACCGCGTTCGAGGTCGACGGCGTCCCCCTCCTGGCGTTCGCGTGCATCGACGCCGTGTGGGTGCTGGGGGGCAGCGAGGACGGGATCGCGGCCGAGGTCCTGCGCGACGTCGCGTCCGCCCTGATCCCCCGGCTCTACTGCACCGTCGGCGAGCCCCCGACGATCGGGGCGGGCTGACGGGCTTCGGCGGCGGCGCGGTCGGCGGCGGTCAGCTCGCGCTTCTCGGCCTGGAAGCCGTCCTCGTCCTGGCCCCGCCGCCAGTAGCCCGACAGCGACACCAGCTCGCGCTCCACGCCCCGCCCGGCCAGGCCGGCGCGGATGGCCCGGACGGCGCGCAGCTCGCCGTGGACGAACAGCTGGACCCGTCCCGCCGGCCAGTCGAGCGTCTCGACCGCCGCCACCAGCGCGTCCGGATCCTCCGAGTGGATCCAGGTGATGCCGGCCTCGGCCGGCGTCGGGAGCGGGAGCTCGTCGTCGGGCCCGTCGACCTGGACGATCACCGTGGCGGGGGCGCCGGGCGGCATGTCCTCCAGCGCCGAGGCGATGGCCGGCAGGGCGGCGCCGTCGCCCACGAGGAGGTGGTGGTCGACCTCGGGGGACGGGCGGTAGGCCCCGCCGGGCGGGGTCAGGACCAGCTCGTCGCCCGGCTGGGCGGCGGCGGCCCACGGCGCGGCGACGCCCTCGTCGCCGTGGGTGACGAAGTCGATGGTGAGCTCGGCCCGCTCCGGGTCGATGGCCCGGATCGTGTAGGTCCGATAGACGGGCCACTCCTCGGGCGGGAGCGACGAGCGGATCTCGGCATGGTCCATGTCCGCCGGGTAGGCGACTCCCGGTCGCGGGAAGATCAGCTTCACGTAGCGATCGCTGAAGCCGCCGTCGGGGAAGACGTCGAGCCCCGGTCCGGTCACCACCACCCGCACCATGTGGGGGGTGAGGCGCTCCGTCCGCACGACGGTGGTGCGGTACACGGCGGGCAGGGGTCGGTCGGTCATCACGGTCTCCTCGGGGTGCTGGTCCCGGGAGCGTCGTGGTCCGCTCCGGTTGTCGGGCCGAGGCTACCGGCGGCCGCCGCTCGGCCCACGCCTCAGCATCGGGGTGTTGGTGCCGATGCGGGCGTCATGGCCCCCTCGCGCCCGCTCGTCCGGATCCTCGCCGCGCTCGGCGCCCTCGTCCTCGTGGCGGGGTGCACCGACGACGGCGAGACCACCACCGCCGGCTCCGGTCTGGCCATGCCGTCGGAGACGACCGAGGCCCCCGAGGGCGGCGACCCGACGACGACCACCAGCGAGGCCACCGAGCCGGCGACGACGACCGAGGCGACTCCGGCGGCCGATCCCGAGGTGGTGGCGGCGGCGTGCCCCGGGCTGGAGGCGACGATCCTCCTCCCGGTCGACGTCGAGTACCCCGACGACGACTCGGTCCTCCTCGATGCGCTGAACGCCCTGGCCGACGCCCGTCCCGAGCCGGTGGGGGAGGACGCGGCCGTCGTGCGGACGCTGATGGCCGCCGAGGGCGATCCGGAGGTGGAGGCGCTGCCCCCCGAGGCGATCGACGCCCTCGTGGTCGACGCCTTCGCCGCCCTCGAGCGGGTGCAGGACTGGGGCCGCGACGCCTGCGTCGTCGAGGGCATCGGCTGGGCCTGCCCGGCGACCGATGGCGTGACGAAGTTCGAGATGGTCGGCGAGGCCATCGGCGGTGGCGACGACGACACGACGACCACCACCGAGCCCGGTGCGGCGACGCCCGAGCAGGTCTTCACCGAGGGCGTGAGCGACGGCGAGCCGGTCGTGGTCAGCCGGACCGAGGACGAGGTCGTCGCCGCCTGGCTCGACGAGAACGGCGATGCCGTCGAGGTCATCACCGTCATCGAGGACGGCGGGTGGCGGTCCGACGGCACCCAGCAGTGCCTCACCCCCGAGGACCTGGTGGAGGAGCCCCAGTTCGAGACGATCGAGCCGGGCGAGGAGATCCCCGGCTGACGCCCGGGCCTCAGACCGGCTGGGCCAGGTCGTCGATCACCTCGACGGCGGGGAGACCCTCGAACAGGGCCCCGTCGAGCACGATCTTCGACGCCCGGATGCCCGAGCCGATCACGACCGGGCCGGCCTCGGCCACCCGCCGGTCGACCAGCACCCGCCAGCCGTCCGGCAGGCCCAGCGGGCTGATGCCCCCGAACTCCATGCCCGTCCGCTCGACGGCGTCGGGCTGGGCCATGAACGAGCACTTGCGCACGTCGAGCAGGCGCTTGGCCACGCCGTTGACGTCGGCCCGGGTGGAGGCCAGGACGACCAGCGCCGCGACCCGCTCCTGGCCCTCGCGCTTGCCGGTGACCACGACGCAGTTGGCCGCCGCCTCGGGCGGGATGTCGTAGGCCTCGATCGACCGGGCCGTGTCGGAGGCGTCCGCGTCGATCGGAGCCGAGAGCACGGCCTCGGCCACCACCAGGCCATCGTCGACCAGGTGCTGGACCGCCTCCCGGACGGGCCCGCCGAGCAGCTCGGGCCGGTCGAGGGCGGGCGCGGTGTCGAGCTTCGGGAACGGCGCGTCGGTCATCCCCCTCACCCTGCCAGAGGCGCACGGCCTCACGTCGGTTGACGCCACGCCGATGGCACGAGGTGCTCCGCCATCGTTCCCTCGTCGCCGTCCTCGGGGTGGCCGCCCCCGTCCTCCTGCTGGCCGCCTGTTCCGACGAGGAGGCCTCGGGCCCCTGTGCCGATGTCGTCACCGCCGTGGTCGAGTCGGTGGTCTACGTCCCGCCCGACGCCCCCTTCGACGAGGAGGAGATAGATCGCTACCGCGACATGGAGGCCGCCGTCGCCCGGCTCGTCGACGACCCACCGCCGGAGGTGGCCGACGACGTGGCGGTCGTCGCCGAGGGGTACGAGGACCGGGCCGAGGAGCCGGAGGACGACGTCCTCGTCGCCATCGAGGAGGCCAGCGACCGCCTGATCGCCTGGGCCGCCACGACGTGCGAGCCGGACGGGCCGATCTGGCGCTGCTCGAACCGGTCGACCTTCCACGCCGTCGACGAGCTGGACGCACCCGACGACACCGACACCGCGCGGGTGACGGTGGAGGAGGGCGACGACCAGGCCCTGTTCGCCTGGCTGGACGACGACGGCCTGGCCGTGCGGGCCGAGACCGCCGTGCCCGATGGCGACGGCTGGCAGGCCGACGAGCGCAGCAGCTGCTTCTGAGCCGGCTGCACCCTCTGTCGTCGGCCGGGGCGCTGCGATAGGTTCCTTGACCGCCAGGTCAAGAGACACCCAAGGGGTACCGCAGATGGCCGACTTCAAGCTCTTCATCGACGGCGAGTACGTCGACTCCGCGTCCGGTGAGACCTTCACCACCACCGATCCTGCCACCGAGCAGCCGATCGGCGAGGTGGCCAAGGCCGACAAGGAGGACGCCAAGCGGGCGATCCAGGCGGCCCGCACCGCCTTCGACGACGGTCCGTGGAAGGGCCTGTCGGGCGAGGAGCGCGCCGGCTACCTCGACAAGATGGCGGAGCTGCTCACCGCCAACGCCGAGCGCTTCGCCGAGGCCGAGGCCCGCGACTCCGGCGGCACCATCAAGAAGGCCACCTTCGCCGACGTCCCCGGCGCCGCCGGCGCCCTCCAGTGGTTCGCCCGCATGGCCCGCGAGCGCCCCGACCGGGTCGAGCTCGAGGGCTCGCCCTTCCCGCCCTCGGAGAACTACGTCCGCTACGAGCCCTACGGCGTGTGCACCGGCATCGTGCCGTTCAACTTCCCGCTGCTGATGGCGTGCTGGAAGCTGGGCCCGGCCCTGGCCGCCGGCAACACGTCCGTGCTCAAGCCGGCGTCCTACACCTCGGTCACCGCCCTGATGCTGGGCGAGATCGCCCAGGAGGCCGGCCTGCCCAAGGGCGTCCTCAACGTCATCGCCGGCCCCGGCGGCACCGCCGGCGAGGAGCTGGCCAGCAACGAGATGGTCGACAAGGTCGCCTTCACCGGCTCGACCGAGGTCGGGCGTCGGATCATGCAGCTGGCGTCGGGCACCATCAAGCCCGTCACCCTCGAGCTGGGCGGCAAGTCGGCCAACATCGTCCTCGACGACGCCGACCTCGACATCGCCGCCGCCGCCGTCCTGTTCGGCACCTTCTTCCACAACGGTCAGGTGTGTGAGTCGGGCACCCGGGCGATCGTGCACAAGAGCGTCTACGACGAGTTCCTCAGCCTGCTGGTCGACCGGGCCGGCAAGATCGTCATCGGCTCGCAGCTCGACTTCAACAGCGACCTCGGTCCCATGGTCAGTCGGGCCCAGGCCGACACCGTGCGGCGCTACGTCGAGCTCGGTCGCGAGGAGGTCGGCGAGCCGATCTGCGGCGGCAGCGAGCCCGAGG
>DATHEV010000650.1:0-3472 GCA_035318405.1 Iamia sp. | reverse complement strand
GATCTCGGCGGCCAGGACGTCGTCGGCGACCGGCGCGGCGGCGTCGGTGGCGATGCGGTGGACGAGCGACTCGATGGTGTCGATGGTGAGACGGGCGGCCAGCTCGGGGTCCGTCGCGGTGACCTCGGGGTGGGAGGCCAGGCGGGTCGCCAGCATGGTCGTGAGGTCGCGCTCGAGCGTCCGCAGGCGGGCGAGCTGCTCGGGCGGGCGGGGCGCCTCCTCGAACAGCACCCGGTGGAGCCGGCGCCCGTCGGCGTGGAGGGCGACCATGGCGCTCACCACGGGCCCGATGATGGCGGCCAGCGGGATGGCGTCCCAGTCGTCGGTCCCCTCGGGGGGCAGGGCGCCGAGGACGGCGACGGTGCCGGCCTCGATGTGGACGTCGACCAGCTCGACCAGGATGGCGTCCTTGTTGGGGAAGTACTGGTAGAGCGACCCGACCGACAGCCCGGCGGCCTCGGCGATGCGGTTGGTGGTGCCGTGGGCGTAGCCGTGCTCGCCGAACACCGCCCGGGCCGCGTCGAGGATGCGAGCACGGGTCTCGTGGGCCCGGCGCTGCCGGGGCTGCTTGCGGGGCCGGAGGTGGGGTCCGAGGGTGGTGGTGGCCATGACGGTGAGCTGCCCAGAAGCGAGTAGACGAACGTGAGGGATCCCTCGCATCCTAGGCCCATGACCCGAGCCGCTGTCGCCCTCGCCCTCCTCGTCCTCTTCGGAGCCGTCGGCTTCGGCTGGCGGACCGTCGTCCAGCTCCGCCGTCACGGCGACACGGGGTGGCGGTTCACCCGCACCGGGATCGACCGGATCGTCGCCCCGGCGCTGGCCGTGGCCTTCGTCCTGCTCGGGGTGGGCCCCGTCGTGGCGCTGGTGGGCGAGGCCCCGACGACCGGTGGCCCCGTCGGAGCGGTCGTCGGTGCGGTGCTCGCCCTCGGGGCCGGCGTCCTGACCGTCGTGGCCCAGGTCCAGATGGGGGCGTCGTGGCGGATCGGCGTCGAGCACGGCGAGCGGACCGAGCTGGTGACCGGCGGGCTCTTCGGCCTCGTGCGGAACCCGATCTTCACCGGCATGGTCGTCTTCGCCGTGGGGCTCGCCCTGCTCCTGCCCAACCTCCCGACCCTGCTGGGCGCCGCCCTCGCCCTGGCCACCATCGAGGTCCAGGTGCGCCTGGTCGAGGAGCCCAACCTGGTCACCGTGCACGGCGAGGCCTACCGCCGCTGGGCCGGGGCGACGGGCCGCTTCCTCCCCGGCCTGGGGCGCCTCTAGCCCGCCTCGGGCGACGAAGTCAGCGGGCCTCGTCGGGGGGCAGGTGGCTCGGGCCGACGTGGAGGTCGAGCAGGCGGGTGAGCGGCTCGGCCCGGCGCCAGGTGTCCGTGATGCGGTCGAGCGCGGCCTTGGTCGAGAGCCATCGGCGCGGCGGGAAGGTGCGGCCGGCGTGGCAGCCCTTGAGGCGCAGCAGCTCGATGCGGGAGTGGTCGCGCGGAAAGCCGCGCGGTGCGGTCGACAGGGCCTCGCGGGCGCCGACCTCGAGGCCCCGGCCCCGCACCTCGTCGACGGCGGCGGCCAGCACCGGCCCGGAGCCATCGTCGGCCAGCGCCGCCCGCCACCGCTCGAGCTGGTCCGGCGCCGGGTGGTAGTAGCCGCACCCGACGTACAGGCCCTCGCTGCCGATCTGGACGTAGTAGCGGGTGCCCCCCTCGCCCTCGGCCACCGCGCCGGCCGCCGTCTTGTACGGGCTCTTGTCCTTGGAGAACCGGACGTCGCGGTGGGGCCGGAAGAGGTGGAGGGCTCCGAACTCGTCCTCGATCGCCTCCGAGAGGGCGGCGAAGGGCGCCTTCACGGCCTCGTCGTAGACGGGCCGGTTGGCCTCCCAGAAGGCCTTGGTGTTGTCGGCCTCCAGCCCGGCGTAGAACGTGATCGCCTCGGCGGGCCAACCCCGGAATGCCATGCCGGCACGCTAGGCCGACCGCGCCCCGGCGGAGCGCCGATAGCGTCCCGGCCATGCCGATCGACGCACCGTACGAGCCGAGCCCCTGGGAACCCGTCGCCACGCAGGTGGAGCAGTACGAGTCCTCGGGCGGCACCGAGGGCACCGAGCTGCAGGGCGCACCGTGCATCATCCTCTCGACGCTCGGGGCCAAGAGCGGCAAGCAGCGCAAGACGCCGCTGATGCGGGTCGAGCACGACGGCCACTACGCCGTGATCGCCTCGCTGGGCGGCGCCCCCCAGAACCCTGTCTGGTACCACAACATCCTCGCCCGCCCCGACGTCGTCACCCTCCAGGACGGCCCGACGGTCAAGGACTACGACGCCCACGAGGCC
Organism: Iamia sp.; assembly: GCA_035318405.1. Taxonomy (GTDB): domain Bacteria; phylum Actinomycetota; class Acidimicrobiia; order Acidimicrobiales; family Iamiaceae; genus Iamia. The sequence goes on along the minus strand of DATHEV010000650.1, from coordinate 1,156 downwards.
ACCGGCGACGAGAAGACCGAGTGGTGGGCTCGGGCCACCGCCGTCTGGCCCGCCTACGACGAGTACCAGGCCAAGACCGACCGCCAGATCCCCCTCTTCGTCCTCACCCCCCGGGCGTAAGCCTCAGGCGACGACGAAGCTGACCATCTTGGCGGGGACCACGATGACCTTGCGGACCGTCTGGCCGTCGAGCTGGGTGGCCACGGCGGCGCGGGCGGCCGCCTCGATCGCGGCCTGGTCGGCGTCGGCGGCGACGGTGATGCGACCGCGGACCTTGCCGTTGACCTGGACGGGCAGCTCGACGGTGTCGGCCACCAGCCAGGCCGGGTCGGCCTCGGGGTACGGCGCGTAGGTCACCGTCGACTCGTGGCCCAGGCGGGACCACATCTCCTCGGCGGCGTGGGGGGCCAGCGGGGCCAGCAGCAGGACCAGGTCCTCGGCCACCTCGCGGGGCACGCCGCCGTCGGGGAACGCGGCCGTCAGGTGGTTGGTCAGCTCGGTGATGCGGGCGATCGAGGTGTTGGACCGCAGCCCCTCCATGCCGTCGCGCACGGCGGCGATGGTGCGGTGCCGGACCCGCTGGGTCTCGTCGGACGGCGCCGCGTCGGCGACGCGGACGGCGCCGGTCTCCTCGTCGACCACCACCCGCCAGATGCGCTGGAGCAGGCGGAACATGCCGACGGTTGCGGTCGAGTCCCAGGGGCGGCTCTGGTCGAGCGGGCCGGTGAACATCTCGTACAGGCGCAGGGTGTCGGTGCCGTACTTCTCGAAGATCTCGTCGGGGGTGACGACGTTCTTCAGCGACTTGCCGATCTTCCCCAGCTCGCGGGTGACCGGCGCGCTCTCGTAGGTGTAGGTGCCGCCGCCCTCGTCGACGACGTCGGCGGCGGTGACGGGGAAGCCCCGGTCGTCGCGGAACACGTGGGCCTGGATCATCCCCTGGTTGAACAGGCGGTGGAAGGGCTCCGACGAGCTGACGTGGCCCAGGTCGTACAGGACCTTGTGCCAGAAGCGGGCGTAGAGCAGGTGCAGCACGGCGTGCTCGGCGCCGCCGACGTACAGGTCGACGCCACCGTGGGGCTTCGCCGCGTCGGGGCCCATCCAGTAGCGCTCGTTCTCGGGGTCGACGAAGCGCTCGTCGTTGGTCGGGTCCAGG
>DATHEV010000649.1:0-2094 GCA_035318405.1 Iamia sp. | reverse complement strand
GCGAGATCGCCGATGCCCACATCCTCGTCGTGGCCACCTACCGGAGCGTCGGCTCCCCCGCCCACGCCCAGCTGGCCGACGCCCTCTCCGTGGTGGTGCGCCAGCCCATCGCCCGCCGCTTCGACCTCGACGGTCTCGACCGGGATGCCCTCGGCGAGCTGGTCGAGGCCTCGGGTGGGCACCGGACCGACGACGAGCTGTCCGCCATCCACCGCCGGACCCAGGGCAACCCGTTCTTCGCCGTCGAGGTGCTGCGGCTCCTGGGTGACGACCATGGCGGCGGCGCGGGCGACCAGCCGGTGCCCGCCGGCGTGCGCGACGTCGTCCGCCAGCGCCTGCGCGCCCTGCCCGAGCCCACCAGCGAGGTGCTGGCGGCGGCGTCGGTCCTCGGTCTCGACATCGACGTGGCCACCATCGCCCTGGCCCTCGGGACCGACGCCGCCGAGGTGCTCGACCGGCTCGAGCCGGCGCTGGCCGGTGGGGTCGTCGTCGCCGGCGCCGGGCCGCTCGACCTGCGCTTCTCGCACGGCCTCGTCAGCGAGACCGCCTACGGGGACCTCACCGTCGTGGCCAAGCTGCGGGGCCACCTCCGCGCCGCCGACGCCCTGGCTGCCCGGCACGGGAGGGGCGACGGGCCGCACCTGGCCGACATCGCCGCCCACCGCTGCCGGGCCGTCCCGGTCGGGTCGACCGAGGACGCGGTGAACGCGTGCCTCCGCGCCGTGACGTGGCTCGTCGGCAACCTGGCCCACCAGGAGGCCGACGAGCTCATGGTCCGCGCCCTCGACCTGGTCGCAGCCCTGCCGGCGGGACAGGAGCGCGACGTCCTGGAGCTGCGTCTCCAGGACCGGCTCTGGCTCCTCCGGATGATGACGAGGGGCTACGGCTCGCCGGGCGTGGTCGACGGGGTCCGCCGGATGGGGGAGCTGTGCGAGGTGGTCGACGACATCGAGGTCGCCGCCCCGGTGGTCTGGCGGCTCGTGAACTACCTGTGCGTCGCCGCCGTCTTCGACGAGGCCCAGCGGCTCTCCAGGCGGCTGCTGGCCGTCCGCTCCCCGACCCCGGACGTGGTCTGGGCGTCCCACCTGGCGATGGGCATCACCCTCACCCACCTGGGGCAGGTCGCGGAGGCCAAGCCGCACTTCGACCTCTCCGCGTCCGCGCCCGTCCAACCGGACCGCGGGGCAGAGGCGGCCTACACGGCCTGGAACCTCCTGCTCGGCGGGGACGAGGCGGGCGCCGACGCCCTCGTCCTGGCCACCGCCCAGGACCTCCGCCCCGTCGGGGGGTACCCGTCCGCCATCACCGGGTGGTTCGCCACCCTCATGGCGACCCTGCGGCGCGACGAGGAGGCGGTTCTCGAGCGGTGCGAGCGGTGGATCGCCGTCGCCCAGAAGCAGGGGATGGTGGTGTTCGTGCCCTACATGGCCGTGTGCCGGGGGTGGGCCGTCGCCGTCCGCGACGACGTGGAGCTGGGGATTGCCGAGATGGAGGCGGCGGCGGACCAGATCGCGGCCACCGGGGCCCGGATGCTGAACAACGTGTTCCACGGCCTCAAGGCCGATGCCCTGCTCGTCGCCGACCGTCCCGCGGACGCGCTGGTGTCGGCCGACGAGGCGCTGCGGCTGGTCGAGCGGTCGGGGGAGCGGTGGTTCGAAGCAGAGATCCACCGTCTCCGGGGGCGGGCCCTGCTGGGGATCGACGCCACCGACCCGGCCGGCGCCGAGGCCATCCGCACCGCCCTGGCCGTCGCCACCGCCCAGGGGGCAGCGACCTACGCCGCCCGGGCGCAGGCCGATGCGGACGTCTTCGTCGTGGGCCGGTAGCCCGGTCGCTCGGTCGCCCCGTCGCCCTTCGAGGGAGGGGTCTCGCGGGCCATCGCCTCTGGTGCGGGTTGGGTCGGTCGGAGGGATGGCTGGGTACGGCGGGTGGAGCGGTGCGCTGGTCGACGGGTTTGGCCTGCTCGTCGGCATGTTCACCTGTTTTTCGGGTTGACGAGGCGGGTGAGTGGGGTACACTTGTTCCCATGCGGTCGCCGATCGAAACGCACTCCGAGTGGGAGGTGCACCGGGCCTTCGAGGCCGCGGTGGCGTC
>DATHEV010000648.1:0-14478 GCA_035318405.1 Iamia sp. | reverse complement strand
GGACAACTTCTTCGTCGAGCTGCAGGACCACGGGCTCCCCGAGCAGCACCAGACGAACCCGCAGCTGGTCGAGATCGCCAAGCGCATCGGGGCGCCGCTGCTGGCCACCAACGACAGCCACTACACCCACGCCGCCGACGCCGAGGGCCACGACGCCCTGCTCTGCGTCCAGACCGGTGCGCTGATCTCCCAGAGCGAGCACGAGCGGTTCAAGTTCAAGGGCGAGGGCCACTACCTCAAGTCGGCAGCCGAGATGCGGTACCTGTTCCGCGACCTCGAGGTGGCCTGCGACAACACCCTGTGGGTGGCCGAGCGGGCCAACGTCGAGATCGAGTTCGGCGATTCCAAGCTCCCCGGCTTCCCGCTGCCGGAGGGCTTCGAGAGCGACACCGACTACCTGCGCGAGCTCTGCTTCCGGGGCGCCAAGGAGCGGTGGGGGAGCGACCTGCCCGACACGGTCGTCGAGCGGCTGGCCTACGAGCTCAAGGTCATCGACGACATGGGCTTCTCGGCCTACTTCCTCATCACCTGGGACCTGATCAAGCACGCCCGGGACATGGACATCCGGGTCGGGCCCGGTCGTGGCAGCGCGGCAGGTTGCGCGGTGGCCTACTGCCTCCGCATCACCGACATCGACCCCATCAAGTACGACCTGCTGTTCGAGCGCTTCCTCAACCCCAGCCGCGTCTCGATGCCCGACATCGACATGGACTTCGACTCCCGCTACCGGGACGAGATGATCCGCTACGCGGCCGAGCGCTACGGCCGCGACCACGTCGCCCAGATCGTCACCTTCTCCACCATCAAGGCCCGGGCCGCGGTGCGCGACGCCGCCCGGGTGCTCGGCCTGCCCTACGCCGTGGGCGACAAGGTGGCCAAGGCCATGCCCCCTCTGGTGATGGGGCGCGACACGCCGCTCTACGCCTGCCTCGAGCAGCACGAGAAGTTCGTCGACGGCTACCAGCGGGCCACCGAGCTGCGGAAGATGTACGCCGACGAACCCGAGGTCAAGCGGGTCGTCGACGTGGCCAAGAGCCTCGAGGGCCTCCGCCGCCAGGACGGCATCCACGCCGCCGCCGTGGTGATCACCGACCAGCCCCTCACCGAGTACCTGCCCATCCAGCGCAAGCCCGGTCCGGGCCAGTCGCTGGAGGAGGCGCCGGTCGTCACCCAGTACGAGATGAACAACGTCGAGGAGCTGGGGCTCCTCAAGATGGACTTCCTCGGCCTGCGGAACCTCGACGTCATCACCGACACGCTCGAGCTGATCAAGGACTTCCGGGGCGTCGACGTCGACATCGACGCCCCCCCGCTCGATGACGCCAAGACCTACGAGATGCTCTGCCGGGGCGACTCGATCGGCGTGTTCCAGTTCGAGGGCGGCGGGCTCCGCCTGCTCCTGCGCCGGTTGGCGCCGAACTCGTTCCAGGACGTCGCCGCCCTCGTGGCCCTGTACCGCCCGGGTCCCATGGGCGTGAACATGCACAACGACTACGCCGACATCAAGAACGGGCGGAAGGAGGTCGAGTACGTCCACCCGGACGCCAAGGAGATCCTGGAGGACACCTTCGGGTTGATGATCTACCAGGAGCTGATGATGCGGGTGTCGCAGCAGTTCGCCGGCTACTCGCTGGCCGACGCCGACAACCTCCGCAAGGCCTGTGGCAAGAAGAAGCGCGAGGTCATGGCGGCCGAGAAGGCCAAGTTCGTCGACGGCTGCGAGACCACCGGCTACGGCCGCGACATGGGCGAGCACCTCTTCGGCATCATCGAGAACTTCGCCGACTACGCCTTCAACAAGTCGCACGCCTACGGCTACGGCTTCGTCTCGTACCAGACCGCCTACCTCAAGGCGAACTACCGGATCGAGTACCTGGCCGCCCTCCTGACCAGCGTCAAGACCAACCTCGACAAGGCCGCCATCTACCTCAACGAGTGCCGGATCTCGAAGATCCCGGTGCTGGTGCCCGACGTCAACCGGTCGAAGGCCGACTTCGGCCCGGCCCGTCTCGACGACGGCACCGAGGTCATCCCGTTCGGCCTCTCCGCCGTCCGCAACGTCGGTGCCGCCCTGGTGGGCCAGCTGGTCGCCGAGCGCGATGCCAACGGTCCCTTCAAGGACTTCCTCGACTTCTGCGACCGGGTCCCCCTGACGGTGCTGCACAAGCGCACCATCGAGTCGCTGATCAAGGCGGGCGGGTTCGACTCGATGGGTTATCCCCGTGACGGCCTGATGCGGGTCCACGAGACGATCATCGACATGACCATCTCCCGCCGTCGGCAGGAGGACCAGGGCGTGATGTCGTTGTTCGACGACGCCGGTGGCGGCGGGACGGCTGGGTTCGAGGACCGGCCGCCCATCCCCGACGACGAGTACGACAAGAAGACCAAGCTCAAGTTCGAGAAGGAGATGCTCGGGCTCTACGTCTCCGACCACCCGATCATGGGGCTCGAGGAGGCGCTGAGGCGCCGCACCGAGACCACGATCCGCGAGCTGATCGAGTCGGTCGAGGCCGCCGAGGCCGCCCTCGAGGCGGGCGAGGCACCCCCGCCGGTGCAGAAGGGCCGCGACGGCCGCGAGCGCGAGCGGGTCGTCAACATCGGTGGCGTCATCACCGGGCTCCAGCACAAGTTCACCCGGGCCAACGACCGCATGGCCGTCTTCGTGCTGGAGGACCTGGAGGCGAGCCTCGAGGTCACCGTCTTCCCCCGCACGTTCGAGACGATCGGCCACGTGCTGGCCGACGACCTCGTCGTCACCATGAAGGCCCGGCTCGACACCCGCGACGACCAGCCCAAGCTGATCGCCATGGAGGTCAGCCCGTGCGAGGACCTCTCCGACTCACCGCCCCTGCGGGTCCGGGTCGCCCCCCACGTCCTGTCCGACGCCAAGGTCAAGGATCTCAAGGACGTCCTGGTCAAGTTCCCCGGCGACTCGAAGGTCTACCTCCACGTCGGCGAGCAGATCGTCATGCTCCCCGGGGCCTGGTCGGTCGAGCGGGGCGGCAGCCTGGTGAGCGAGCTGCGGGCCCTCTTCGGCGCCGAGTGCATCGTCACCGACACCAACCAGCTCACCTCCGTCTGACGTGAGGTCCATCCACTGCGCCCTGGGTCAACCGGTGCCCAAGGCTCGCGACGCCAGTTGGACGTTCTCAAGCGCCATCCGGGTGAGCGGGTGATAAGCCCCCAGCGAACGCTCATACCCCTCGAGCGCCTGCCGAAGTGAGTCGAGGGCCAGGTCAGGCCGTCCGAGTTCGACGCGGGTGAGTCCTAGGCCGGTCAGGATCTGAAGCCTCGTCGGGTGATCGTCTGCCAAGACTTGGGCGCTGAGGCCGTGTGCGCGCATCTCGATCTTGTGCGCAGCGATGAAATCGCCGCTCTGCGCGTACGCCGATCCAAGATTGGCCATGAACAGCAGCGTGTGGGGATCAGACGGCCCGCGCTCTCGCTCGAGCCTGTCAACGATTCGAACGAGTTGAGGAATGGCGGTCGCGAAGTCCGCGCTGTGGCACGCGGCTACCGCTGAGCTCTCCTGGCAGAGCCGTGTAGTCGGATGCTCCTCGCCGAGAGTCGACGCCGCGAGACGAGATGTACTTCGAAAGATGAGCGCCGCTTGATGAGGGTCGTCGGCATCGCCGTAGGCAGCGCCGAGGTTGATCGCGGCGCCGATCTGATCTTCGAACGGCGCGTGCCCAACAGCCATTGCCTCGCAAAGGTCACTCCAGACCCCGATGACTTCTGCAGACCTTCCCAACCTGTGCAGGGCCAGTTCCCTGATGTGAGCGACGTTGATCGAGACTGCATCCGGAACCTCGTCGAAGGCAACGTCGGCCAGGACTGCGAGCGACGCATCTGGCGCCCCGGCTTGAACGAGTTTGCCGGCAAGCCAGAGCAGCTCTGCGAGCCCGCCGTCCTTTGTTGCAGCAGCCAGGAGCGATCGAGCCGCCTCGGCGTCGCCGTCTCGCGCCCTCCAGACCGCAGCGACACGTGCGGCCTCGGCGTGGGTCGCCCCGTCGGTGGACGAGAGCGTCCTCTCTGTCCGATCGATCCATCCGCTTGGATCAGCGAAATCGAGCGCAAGACGGGCCAGTTTCAGACGTGTCCGATGACCGTCCGGGTCTCGGCCTAGCTCGTCTTCGACGAGCGACGTGACTGATGCGGGCTCGCTCAGTAGATGCTCCGGGTCACCGTCCTGCCACGCTTCGAGCCCGTCATCGAGCGCTCGAAGGACTGCGGCGACCTCTTCTTGGGCTGCGCGAAAACGTGGGCTGAGGACAGCTTCGGTCGGGTCGGTCTCCTCGCTGGCGCGGTCCGCGAGCAACGAGCGCACCAGCCCGAAGGATGGTTCCGTGAGGGCCTCCTTGCGAGCCAGGGCGAGGTAGGCGTCGACCAGTGAGTTGGTGCCGAGGGGTTCGAGGGACTCGGCGTCGAACCAGTGCTTGAGGAACTCGACGACGGTGCGGACGGGCTGGCCACGGGACTCCTTGAGCTGGAAGGCGAGGCGGGCGAGGGGTTCAGCGAGGTCGTAGTAGGAGAGCCGGCCGTCGGCCTTGGCCACGATCGGGCCGGTTCGCAGGCGGAGCCAGCCCTTCTTCCGCAGCCCGGTGATGGTCCGGGCCACGCTCTTGTCAGCGATGCCGGACCGTTCGGCGATCTGCCCGACGTTGAGCGAGCCCGGCGCATCGGCGAGGGCGCGGACGACCTTGCGCTCTTGCGGTGAGAGCGTCTGCATCTGGCTCTGGAAGTACGGGGTCAGGTCGTCGAAGCGCGTCATCAGCGCTTCGACCAGCTCATCGAGGCCCTCGATCGAGAGGCCGGCAGCCAGGAGCGCCCACATGCGGGGCTGGCCGCTGGCGAGGCGGTCGATGGCGGCCAGGCGTCGTCGGATCGTCGGGCCCTGCAGCGTCCGGGCCAGCTTCACGTCGCCGCTGGCGGTGGCGATCTTGGCGAGCATCTCCGTGGCCTGGTCCAGCGTGAACGGCGTCAGCTCGTGCGTGTCGAAGAAGCCGTAGAAGGGCCAGTCGGCCTCGCGGAAGTACGCGGGCTGGTCGTCGTCGTCGGGGAACGGGAAGCCCGGAGCTCGCAGCTCATCGTCGAGCCGGGTGGTGGTGGCGATGAGCAGGAGCGACCGATCGTTCTCGATGAGGGCACGGAGGCGTCGCTGGCCGTCCTCGCCGATGTCGCCGAAGACCCGATCGAGGTTCTCGACGAGCACGACGACCGGTCCTCCGGCCGTCGCTGCTGCCCGGAGGCGATCCGTCGGTGTGCCATCGCTCGCCTCGAGCCCAGGTTCGACGGCATCGAGGATCTCGGAGACCAGGTCGTCGTAGCCGTCCACCGTCCACATGTCCTCGGGCAGCCACGCCAGCTGAAACGTGGAGCCGAACCCAGGAAGGGCGCGGGCGCGGTGGGCGACGAGACTGAGGAGATGTGTCTTGCCGGCACCTCGCGGTCCGACGAACAGGCGGGCCGACCTCTCGTCGCTCCTCGCGGCGCGCTCGATGCGGCCGACAGCATCGGCCACGAGGTGCTCCCGCGCGACGAACAGATCCTCGAGGAGCTCCGCGTCGAGGACGCTGGGGGTGAAGCGTGCGGTGACGGCCATCAGCGTCGCTGCTCCCGCCAGAGCCGGCCCAGGACCGGGTACCGCCAGGCGTAGGTCCGCTCGGGGCCGGAGTCGTCGTGGACGAGGTAGTGGTCGAGCAGGAGCCAGTCGAGGACCGTCCGCAGATGGTCTTCGTCTCGAGCGACGGGCTCGTCGGGCCCGTCGACCAGCAGGTCGGCTCGTCGGGCCGGCCCGGTGATGAGCCGGTCGAGCAGCCGCTCGGCCAGAGCGGTGTCCGGGCCGAAGTTCTTCGGCACCCGGTGGAGGAAGGCGGCGAGCTGGCTGGAGGCGTCGAGGCCGCGGAAGACGTCGTCGATGAGGCGTTCGACGTCACCGGATCCGAACGAGGCGAGCTGGTGGTCGCGCACCTGGGCGGCGACGAGGTGGAGGACCATGGCGAAGCCGTCGCTCCGATCGGCCAGGAGCGCGACCGCCGCCGGGTCGGGGTGCGAGATCCCGGCGCCGAGCAGCAGTGATTCGGCGAGCCATCCCGCCCACGACCGGTCGAGCGGCCCGAGGGGCATCGGGTACAGGTCGTTGGCGAGGTCCTGGCGATCGTCGATCGCCCGCAGCACGTGGTGCAGGCCGACCGAGCCGGTGACGAGCCAGCGGACGGCGGAAGGTCGGCCGGGCTCGCCACTGGTGTCCCGCCACGAGCGGAAGAGGCTCAGAGCGCGACGGGCGGCTGCGTCTCCCTCCGTCCGGCGGATGGCCTCGACCATGTCGGGGAGCTCATCGCAGACGAGGAGGAGACGGTCGTCGCCCATGCGCTCGTCGACGGCGGCCAGGATGCGCGTGACGGCAGCGATGGGATCGTCGCGGAACGGCGCCGCGAGCGTGATCGACAGATCGCCGTGCGCCACCGTGGGCCCCTGGCGCAGGAAGGGGGTCACCAGGTCCCACACCTTGGTCCGCAGCGCCTTGTGGCGGTCGAGCATCGAGAGGAGCGCCTCGGCCAGACCGATCAGCGAGTCCACGCCCTGGAGCGAGTAGATGGTGGCGTACCAGCCATCGGGACGGCGGTCGCAGAGGAGGTCCATCGTGCGGGTCTTGCCGATGCGCCGGGGTGCCGTGATCAGGATCGACGACGTGCTGCCGGTGACAGCTCGCCAGATGCGGGCGACGTCATCATCGCGGCCGACGATGTCCTCGAGCGCCAGCTGGGCGCCCGGCGATGGGCTGATGGGGCGTGTCGGAGGGAGGGTCATCGGGGCCTCAGAAGATGAACGCAGATTTCTGCGTTTGATTGTACGCAGGGATCTGCGTAGGTCAACCGGCTGGTGCCGACCTGTGACCTGGGGTTGGATGGTTGGGTGCCCGAGCGGATCCAGCTGAGGCGGTCCAAGGGGTGGCGGAAGCCGCCCGGCGCCGTGGTCGTCAGCCGCCCCAGCCGGTGGGGGAACCCGTTCCCGGTGGACGGCGACGAGGTGCCGGATCGGGAGACGTCGGTGGCGCTCTACCGGGCCTGGGCGGCCACCGATCCGCCCGAGCTGGCCGACGTCGAGGTGCTCCGCGGCAGGGCGCTGGCGTGCTGGTGCCCCCTCGGCGGCCCGTGTCACGCCGAGGTCCTCCTGGAGCTGGCCAACAAGGCGTGAAGGGGGTCGAGATGCGGCTCGGTTTGCGCTGGGGGGCTGGGCCGACTGGACTTACAGGGCCCACTCACCCGCTCCCGGGGGTCGAACGACGCCATGGCCATCGAGGTCGACACCAAGGACTGCACCGCACTCTCCGACGCTGAGCTGGCCGAGATGGCCGATCTCTGTGCCGCGGGACCGCGGGCCTACGAAGCCGGCCTGCTCTCCAAGCAGGTCGAGGAGTGGGTGCTCATCACGCTCGCCCGCGAGAACGGCCGCATCAAGGGCTTCTCGTTCTGCACGCTCGAGCGGATCGGCGGCACGCCCAGCGTCCTGGTCGGTCTGGCCTCGATCAAGCGCACCGCCAAGCGCGACACCGTGCTCCGCCAGATGATGACCGACCAGCTGCGGCGGGCCGTCCTGGCCTTCCCCGACGAGGACGTCCTCGTCGGCACCCGCCTGGCCAACGCCTCGGGCTTCGAGGCCTTCCGGGCCCTCACCGACATCGTCCCCCGCCCCGACTACGTCGCCACCGGCGAGGAGCGGGCCTGGGGCAAGCGCCTGGCCAAGCGGTTCGGCGTGCCCAGCGGCGCCTACGACGAGCGGGCCTTCAAGGTCAAGGGCAGCGAGATCCCGGCCCTGGTCTTCGATCACGACAGCGCCAAGCCCGAGTCCATCCCCGCCGACGTCGTCGCCCTGTTCGACGACATCGACGAGGAGAAGGGCGACGCCCTGGTCGGCTTTGGCTGGGCCCTCGCCGACGACCTGGTCAAGCTGCTCTAGCCGGCCCGGCGGTCCCGCCGCCGACCGACCGAGATCGCCCGTGGAGCTCTCCGAGGCGCGCCGGCGCCGCCGCATGGTCCGGGCCTTCGGGCCCGACGCCGTCGACCCCGCGGTCGTGGACGCCCTCCTCGACGGGGCCCGGCGGGCGCCCTCGGCGGGCAACACCCAGGCCGTGCGGTTCCTCGTGCTCGACACCCCCGAGGCGGTGGCCGGCTACTGGGACCTGACCCTGCCGCCCGAGCGCCGGGAGGGCTTCGCCTGGCCCGGCCTGCTGGTGGCCCCGGTCCTGGTGGTGGTGCTGGTCGACCCGGGTGCCTACGTGGCCCGCTACGCCGAGCCCGACAAGGCGGCGACCGGGCTGGGGCGGGACGCGGGGGAGTGGACCGTCCCGTACTGGTGGGTCGACGCCGGCGCGGCGATCCAGGACCTCCTGCTGGGCCTCGTCGACGCCGGCCTGGGCGGGTGCCTGTTCGGCCTCTTCCACCACGAGGAGACGGTGCTCCGGGCCCACGGCGTGCCCGACGGCTGGCGGGCCGCCGGCACCGTGGCGCTGGGCCACCCACCGCCCGGCGATACGGCCCCTCCCGGCCGCTCGGCGGGCCGCGCCCGGCCACCGCTCTCCGCAGTGATTCACCGCGGACGGTGGGATCGGGGCTGACGATGGCCCGTCGTCACATTGCGGTTGCGTAACTTTCTCACCGCTGTGACCAGGCAATTCCTTCGTACGTGACCGATCGCACGTTGCGATAAGGTTACGAAGCGGCCGATGGGGCACCACAGTTGTTCGTCGTCATCCCCTGTGAATCGCTTCACGAGGTGGGGGTGGCGCTCGAATCCAACCCCATCGAAAGGAGCCGTCCGCATGGACGCATCCACGAAGGGTCGCTCGAACGAGCGGCCTCCGAGTCCTGAGGCGCCGCACGGCGTCCGCCGCCCCCGTCGGGGCCGCATCGCCGCCGGCGCCACCCTCGTGGCCCTCGGCCTGGCCGCCACCACCGCGCTCGCTCCGGCGGCCGCGGAGGTGATGCGGACCGACACCTCGACCCGCAGCGATGCCACCATCGCGGCGCAGGCCGAGCCGCCCGTCGAGCTCGACCTCTCGTCGGAGCCGGTCGTCGACGACCGCGGCCCGCAGACCCAGAACAAGACGATCCTGATGGCCAACCGGGCCGTCCAGGACTTCCTCTACGACGCAACCACGATGGCCGAGGTCGAGAACGACCGGAAGTTCCGGGCCTACATCGAGGGCGCCGAGGCCCAGCGCGTCGCCGAGGCCGCTCGCGCCGAGGAGGCCGCCCGGGCCGACGCCGCCGAGGAGGCGGCCCCCGGGAACCCCGGGCCCCAGGGCGCTCCGGCCCCCGCCGGTGGCGGTGGCCGGTGGGACGCCCTCGCCCAGTGCGAGTCGGGCGGCAACTGGGCCACCAACACGGGCAACGGCTACTACGGCGGGCTGCAGTTCAGCCTCCAGACGTGGCAGGCGTACGGCGGCTCCGGCATGCCGAACGAGAACAGCCGTGAGACGCAGATCGCGGTGGCCGAGCGCGTGCTCGCCTCGCAGGGGTGGGGCGCCTGGCCGTCCTGCTCCAGCCAGCTCGGCCTCCGCTGAGCTGAGTCATCCCGGCTCCGGCCGGTCATCCTCGACGGCGCCTGACGGTGCGGTCGATGCGGGACGACCCGATCGCTCTCCCCCCGGCGGTCGGGTCGTCCCGCGTCTCCGGTTCCCGCCGGATCTCCATCTAGCCGTCGACCAGGAACAGGTCCCGTCGCCCCCGCAGCCCGGCGCTGACGGCCAGCGCCAGCCAGGTGGCCCCGCCGACCAGGGCCACGATGCCGCCCGCGGTCCCCAGCACCTCGAGGACGGGGAGCCGGAACGCCGGAGGTGCCCCCCGTTGGTCGATCCCCGGGTTGTGCACCACGACGAGCGCGGCCCCGACACCCACCACGAGGGCGAGGACAGCCGCAGCGGCGGCCGTCATGGCTGCCTCGAGGACCCGGCGGTGGCGGACGACGTGCGGGGGTGCGCCCACCGCCGCGATCACCTGGTCGTCACCCCGGCCGTCGGCGGCGGCCAGCGCCAGGGAGGTGCCGATCACGGCCAGGGCCAGCAGGGCGGCGCCGAGCACGGCGACGCCCGTGTAGGACGGCGTCGTCCCCGGGAGGTCGGCCACCTGCACCAGTACCGACTCGCGGTCCGGGTCCGGGCGCAGCTCCCTGAGGTCGGTGAGGGAGGGCTGGGCCGGGTCGTTGCGCAGGGCGGTGACGGCGGTCTCCTCCGCGGAGGTGAGCCGGGTCGGGCGGAGCAGGCCGGTGACCCCGGTGGATCCCGAGCGCTCGGCCTCGCCCAGGGGCCCGGCCATCAACCCGACGTCGGACTGGTCGAGCAGCACCAGGGCCAGCGGCGTGACCTGATCGGCTCGCACCTGGCGGACCGCCCGGCCCGTGGTGTCGATCGGCAGACTGTTGCCGCTCGTCCACACGCCGTAGCTGGCGCGGGGGTATCCGTGCTTCGCCAGCTGGACGACCTCGCCGTCAGCGAGGGCATCGGCCACCAGGTCGTCGCCCGTCACCCGGCGGAGCTGCTCGGGGTCGACGGCGAACCCGTCGTCGGTCTCGCCCCTCGGACCGAAGAACAGGCCCTCGACCACGACGACCTCGGGCCCGATCTCGTCGACGACCTCGGAGGCGACGGCGGCGCCGGAGATGCCGCCCCCGCTGACGTAGACCTGGCCGACCTGGCGGGTGGCGTCGTCGACGGCCTCCCGCTGAGCGCGGGTCTCGGCCGACAGATGGGACTCGCCGGTGTCGCGGGCGCCGTACACCGAGACGATGAGCGGGAGGGCGATGGCGACAGCGGTGCTGGCCACGACGGCGGCCGTCCGCATCCCGTTGCGCGCCAGGTTTCGTCCGGCCAGACGGCTGGTCCCGCCGGCCCGGCCGGCCAGGTGGGCCACGCCGGCGACGACCCCCGGCGCCAGGGCCACACCTCCGGCCATGGTCAGGAGCACGGCGATGGCGGCGAAGACGCCGCGGGACTCCGTGCCGGAGGGGTCGGCCGTCGACCAGCTCAGCAGCACCAGGCCCGCGGCCAGCGTGGCCGCACCCAGGACGGGTGAGCGAAGGGGACGCCGGGTCGCCGGCCGGCGACCCGCCAGCGCGCTCAGGACCGGGATGCGGCTGGCGGTGAGGGCGGGGACGGCGGCGGCGGCCGTCCCGGCGACGAGGCCGAGGAGGGCGATGCCGAGCACCCAGCGAGGGGCCCAGACGACGACCATCTCCCGGTCGCTCTCGTTGCGGAAGAACGCCCACTCGCCGTCGGTCTGCGCCAGCCGGCCGGCGACGAAGGCCCGGAGGCCGTAGACGATCGAGGTGGCGAGGGCGGCGCCGGCGAGACCGAGGGTCGTCCCCTGGAGCAGCACGGCGCGACGCAGGTCGCGGGGGCCGGCCCCGGCGGCCGAGAGCGTCCCCAGCTGGCGCAGCTGGCGTCGGGCCCCGATGGCGAAGGCCGAGGAGCACGTCACCGCCACGAAGCCCACGACCATGGCGGCGGCCGCGGCGCCGATCACCGCCGCCTCGACCTCGGCCCGGGTGCTGCGGGCCAGGCCGTCGTCGATCGCCGTCGGTGGGGGAGCGTCGGGGTCGGGGGTGAGCCAGAAGTCGGCGAAGAGCTCGGCGGTCACCATCTGCGACCCGCTGGCCCGCAGGCGGACCACGGTGTCGGGCACCCAGTCGTCGGCGCCCGCCGGCGGGCCGACCCAGGCCACGCCCTCGGAGTGGTCGGCGATGCCCGTGACCTCGACCTCCACCTGGCTGGCCTCCAGGACCAGGCCATCACCGATGCCCCGGCCGGTGGCGGCGGCCAGGCTCCGACTGATGACCGCCTGGCGTCGGGTGGTCGGGAGCTCGCCCTCGACCAGCGTGAGGCTGGTGGCGTCGGGGACGTAGCCGACGGCCTGCACGGCGGCGAGGTCGTCGGGGCCGGTGCCGCGTCCGTCCACGGCTGCGGTCCAGTCCGAGATCTCGAAGCCGGTCTCGACCCGCTCGGTGCCGGGCGGGGCCTCGGGCAGGCCGATGCGGGGGTCGTAGCCGATGCGCTCGTCGGCGCCGACGTAGGTCGGCTCCGGTGCGAGGTCGTCGCCCGTCCGGTCGGCCCATCTGGTGGCCTCCGCCGAGCGGTAGGCGACGGCCGCGGCCTGGGCGGCCATGACCGGCAGGGCGATGATCACCACCACGAGGGCCGAGCGGGCCCAGTGGCGCCGGACCTCGCGCCGGGCCAGCCGGGCCGCCACCCGCCACCGGCTCACGGGGCTCACCGGGCTCATGGCGCGACCGGGGCGGCGATGTCGGCGGCAGGGGAGACGGCGCCGGGCGCGTCGCTGTCGCTGACGATGCGGCCGTCGCGCAGGCTGACGACCCGGTCGGCGAACGACGCCACCCGGGGGTCGTGGGTGACGACCACGACCCCGGCGCCGGCGGCGGCCACGTCGACGAGGAGCCGCATGACCTGGTCGCCGGTGGCCGAGTCGAGGGCCCCGGTGGGCTCGTCGGCCAGCACGAGGGTCCGGGGCACGGCGAGGGCCCGGGCGATGGCCACCCGCTGCTGCTGGCCGCCGGACAGGTCGTCGGGGAAGCGGTCGTGGGGGAGCGGCACGCCCACCTGCTCCAGGGCGGCGGAGCCGAGGGCCCGGGACTCCCGCACCGATCGGCCGGCGTACTCCAGCGGGAGGGTGACGTTCTCCAGCGCCGTCAGCGACGGGACCAGGTTGTAGCGCTGGAAGACGATGCCGACCGACTCGCGGCGCAGGGCGCCGGCGCCGGCGGCGTCGAGGCCGGTGATGTCGCGCCCGCCGACCCGGATGGCGCCGGAGGTGGGGGCGATCATCGCCGCCGCCAGGTGGAGCAGCGTCGACTTGCCCGAGCCGCTGGCGCCGGTGAGGGCGCACATCGTGCCGGGGGCGACGCTCAGGCTGACCGCGTCGAGGGCGGTCACCGTGGTGGGCCCGTCCTCGAAGCGGCGGGTCACGCCCTCGAACACGAGCGCCGGGTCCTTGGTCATGTGGATGCGTGCGTTCACGCGGTCCCCTCCCTCGGGGTGGTGGTGAGAGTGCGGGCCATGTCCTCGCAGCGGTCGAGCCAGCGCAGGTCGGCCTCGTGGCGGGCGGCGACGGCCTCGGCCATGAGCACCACGGCGGGGTCGTCACCACCCGGGAGGCCCCGGCGCTGGTCGCGGAGGAGGGCGTAGAGGGCGGCGCGCTGGACGTCGATGACGGCCAGGGCGGCGCCGGGCGAGCGGGACAGGGCCAGGAGCACCTTCACGAGGAGCTCGTCGCGGGGCGGGGTGGCGGCGACGGAGACCTCGTCGAACCAGGCGTCGATCGCCTCCTTGCCCTGGGGGGTGAGGCGCCAGGGCCGACGCTCGCCGTCGCCGTCGTCCTCGACGGGGGCCACCAGGCCCTCGCCGTGGAGCCGCTCGAGCGTCGAGTACATCTGGCCGACGTTGACGGTCCAGACCCCGCCGGTGCGCGCCTCGAAGTCGGCCTTCAGCTGGTAGCCGTGGCTCGGGCCCTGCTCGAGCAGGGCCAGGATCCCGAAGCGGACTGACACATACGCAGTATGCATACTCCGTATGCCCGCGTCCAGCGGGGTGGGGGTCACCCGGTCACTCGGTGCCAGGCACCGCGTGACCGGTCACGCGGTGCCAGGCACCGAGTGACCGTCCGGGTGGAGGCGGAAGACGCGGAGCTGGCGGTCGACGCGGGCCTGGTAGGTGGCGAACGCCGGCCAGGTCCGCAGGGCCCGGGCCCAGGCCTCGGCGCGGGTGTCGCCCTCGAGCAGCTCGGCGGTGACGTCGAGGTCGCGGGCGCCGTAGGAGACCGAGGCGCGGGGCTCGGCGAGGAGGTTCGCCGTCCACGCCGGGTGGCTGGCGCGGCCGAAGTTGGACCCGACGACGAGGAAGGAGCCCTCGGGCTCGGGCACGCACATCAGCGGCGACGGGCGGGGCTGGCCGCTCCGTCGGCCGGTGGTCGTCAGCACCAGGCCGGGCAGCAGGGCCCGCGACAGGAGGATCCGGCCCCTGGTCAGCCGGTGGAGGACGCGGTCGACCGGCGGGAGCACACGGGGGGCCACCGTGGCGAAGACGGCGCTGGTGGCGACCCTCTGGGTGACCCGGCCGATGGGCGAGTCGACCGAGAACAACGACATCGGCCGAGACTACGTGATCGCGTTCACGTGACATCCGTCGCAGGTCACCACGCGGTGGGGGTACCGTGACCGACGCAGTCAACGTCGACGCCACAGGGGGCTCCACCGTGACCGCCACCGACATCGAACCCGGACCGAACGCCGAACCCGTCGAGCTCGACCGGGTCATCATCCGGGTCGCCGGCGACTCGGGCGACGGCATGCAGCTGACCGGCGACCGCTTCACCGACGCCAGCGCCGTCTTCGGCAACGACCTGGCCACGCTGCCCGACTTCCCGGCCGAGATCCGGGCCCCGGCCGGCACCCTCGCCGGCGTCA
>DATHEV010000647.1:0-2210 GCA_035318405.1 Iamia sp. | reverse complement strand
GCGCCCCCGCCGCTCCGTGCTCTACATGCCCGGCGCCAACGAGCGGGCGCTCGAGAAGGCCAAGGGCCTGGCCGCCGACGCCATCATCTTCGACCTCGAGGACGCCGTCGCCCCCGACGCCAAGGCCGAGGCCCGTGACCGGGTCTGCGCCGCCGTGGCCTCGGGCGAGTACGGCAACCGCGAGCTGACCATCCGGGTCAACGGCCTCGACACCGAGTGGCACGCCGAGGACCTGGCCGCCGCCGCGGCCGTCGGACCCGCTGCCGTGGTGGTGCCCAAGATCGGCTCGGTGGCCGACGTCGGCGCCGTCGAGGCGGGACTGGAGAAGGCCGGCGCCCCCGACCACACGGCCATCTGGGCCATGGTCGAGACCCCGGCCGCCATACTGTCGGCGCTCGACATCGCCTCGTCCTCCGAGCGCCTCACCGTGCTGGTCATGGGCACCAACGACCTGGCCAAGGAGCTCCAGGCCGAGCACGTCCCCGGTCGCCAGCCCCTGCTCACCGGGCTGGGCCTGTGCCTGCTGGCCGCCCGGGCCACCGGCAAGGTGATCCTCGACGGCGTCTACAACGACATCAAGGACCCCGAGGGCTTCGAGGCCGAGTGCGTCCAGGGCCGCCAGCTGGGCTTCGACGGCAAGACCCTGATCCACCCCAGCCAGCTCGAGCCGGCCAACCGGGTGTGGGCCCCGGCCGAGGAGGCGGTGGACGATGCACGCGCCCTGATCGCCACGTTCACCGACGGGGTCGCCGCCGGCAAGGGCGTCGTCACCCACGACGGCCGCATGATCGAGAACATGCACGTCGACAACGCCCGTCGCCTCATCGCCCTGAGCGAGGCGATCGCCCAGCTCGAGGACTGACCTCGACGCCTGATCGGGCTGGCGCTCAGCCGCCGCCCTCGGTGAAGCCGTCCCCGAACAGGCGGGCCATCTCCTCTTCGTCCTCGGCCAGCTCCGCGTTGCGCCGATCGGCGGCCTCACGCTTGGCCTCGCCCTCGGCCAACAGGACGTCCATCGTCTCGACATCGCTGGCCGTGGCCAGGTCGACCAGGCCAACGCCGGAGACCGCATAGCCGAGCAGGACACCATTGGCGTCGGTGAGCTCCTTGCCCGTGGCCTCGTACCGCCCACTGCCGACGTCGAGGACGGGCGGGGGAACGTCCCAGCCGTTGGGGCCCTCGTCATCGATGTAGCCGGCGAGCCCTGGCACACCTCCGTCGTTGAAGGCGATCGGCTCCTTGCCCGGCGGGGTGGGACCGACCGGCAGGCCGCGGTGCCCCCAGTACGGATTGCCGGACGCCATCGGGTTCTCCTCCGTCGGCTCCATCGGTGCCGGTTCGGTCACCTCGGCCCCCTCCCCCGCGGTCTGCTGCCCGACCACCGGCGCCGCCGCACCCTCCCCGGCCCGGTTGCTGACGGCCAGCCCGGCGGCACCAGCCACCACCGCGACGATCACCACGATCCCGAGCCGCGTCCCGTGGCCGGCGCCTCTCGCTCGCCTCATCACAGCTCTCCCGTGTAGCGGTTGTCGTATTGGTTGTTGCCGTCGTACGTGATGCGCGATCCGGACCACAGCCGATGTGGCGCCGCTCCGCATCCGTAGACCGTGTGAGCCGAGGTGACGACTGATGCGTTCGCCACGTTCACGCGCCGCAGGTAGTGCTCGTAGTTGCATTCGGACCAACCCCCGGTTGGCGCGAAGTACACCTGGAGGCGCGGCATGGCGGAGAAGGTGCCGGCGGGCGCCGGGGACGGGTCGTCGCAGTCCCCGTCCGAGCCAGCGGCCTTCATCGAGGACGTCGCCGCAGCGATGTAGTACCGGAGGCGGCCGACGTATTGGCCGTTGCCCGCCGACTTGGCACAGAAGTGCGGCGGCCACAGGCCGAAGGCCCGGGTTGGCAGCACCTCGGAGGCGACTGGGTTGGCTGAGCCGAGCACGAGGGCGGCCATCACGCCGGTGGCCACCATCATCCGCACTGCCCGCCCGATCGGCATGACCTGACACTAACGTATGTGTCACTATCCGTCATGAAAACGGAGAGTCGTGCGCCGGGAGACCTATGCGGGCGCCTTGGCGCGGTGGCCCAGCGTGGTCGCGGCGGAGCGGCCGTCGAGGAGGTACTGGGCGCCGGTGACGAGGGTGAGGACGACGGCGACCCAGAGGGTGGCGTCGGCCAGCGTGGGGTGGTCGACGGTCCACGGGAGGAGG
>DATHEV010000646.1:0-2139 GCA_035318405.1 Iamia sp. | reverse complement strand
GGGCCACGGCGGCGTAGGTGCCCTGCCCCGTCGGGAAGGGGAGCGTCCGCTCGGCGCCCGTCGGCGTCACGACCTTGATGGTGTCGACGGTGCGCCACGACGCCACCCGCCCGGGCTCGACGCCGATGTGCTCGAGGTGGTGCAGGGCGCCGGACGTCAGGCCGTCGCCGCAGATCTTGTCCCGGGGGAAGGTCGCCTTGTCGACGATGACGACCTCGCGCCCGGCCCGGGCCAGCGCCACGGCGGCGGCCGCTCCGGCCGGGCCGCCCCCCACGACCAGGACGTCGACGTCGAGGTCGGGCGGGCTCACCCCGCGGGCGTCGACCGCGGCCGACGTGGCTTCGACGACGCCTTCGACGCCGCCTTGGGCTTGGACACCCGCTTCGGCGAGGGCGAGGACGAAGGCGAGGGCGATGGCTCCGGAGCGACCGGGGCGGCGACGGCGAGGAGCTCGTCCCAGCCGGCGCGGAGGGCGGCCACCAGCCGATCGGGCTCGGTGACGGCGGCGGGGTCGACGTTGACGCCGATGTGCAGGTCGTCGAGATAGCTCAGCAGCGTGAGGTTGGCCGCCGCCCCGGTGAGCGGGCCCAGGGCGTACAGGGCCTCGACCCGCCCGCCGGCGGTGTAGATGGGGATCGGGGCGCCGGGCACGTTGCTCGTGACCAGGTCGACGCCCTTGAGCATCGAGCCGAAGAGCCCCGTGCTGAGCGACGTCGGCAGCCGGCGGAGCAGCCCGGCCATGGGCTCGACGAACCCGAGCGACGGCTCGCCCCGCTGCCCCAGCACCAGCTCGTGGAGGACCTGCATCCGCTCGACCGGATCAGCCAGGTCGAGGGGGATCGGGAACCGGGCCGGCACGAACTGGTTGCCGGCCACGTCCTCGGTGCCGGCGGTGCGGACGTTGATCGGCATCGTCATGCGCAGCGCGTCGGCCGAGGCGCCCATCTCGGAGTGGTAGCGGGCGAACCCGGAGCACGTGGCGGCCACGAAGGCGTCGTTCAGGGTCGCGCCGGCGGCGCGGGCCGCCGCCTTGGCCGCGGCCATGGGCACGACGATCGTGTCGAAGCGGACCGACAGCGAGCGGCCCGTCATGAGCGGTGACAGCGGCGCGCTGGCCGGGGCGGCCAGGCGGGCGACGGACTCGACCGTCTCGCGGACGCGGGCGACGGTGCCGCCCGGGTCGCTCACGGCCGACGAGGCGGCGGCCACGGCGGAGCCGGCCACCGTCGAGCCCGACCGGCGGGCGATGCCCAGGGCGCGGCGCTGCTCGTGGGCGATGGCGTCGACCCAGCGGGCGGCCTGGGACATCACGAAGGCCTCGGGCGCGTCGGGCAGGTCCTCGGCCGCGGCGTCGCGCTCGAGCTCGAACATGATCAGCGCCAGCTTGATGCTGCCCACGCCGTCGGTGATGGCGTGGTGGACCTTGAGGACGAGGGCGGCCCGGTCGTCCTCCATCCCCTCGATGAGGGTCGCCTCCCAGAGCGGGCGGGCCCGGTCGAAGCCGGCCATGGCGATGGGCTGGGCCATGTCGAGGACGCTGCGCAGGTCGCCCGTCCCCGCGGCCCGGGCGAAGCGCACGTGGTAGTCGAGGTCGAAGTTGGGGTCGACCTCCCACCGCGGCGGGGCGATCGACAGCGGATTGGCCCGCACCCGCTGGCGCAGCCGCGGCACCAGGCGGGTGCCGCGGTCGAGCAGGTGCCGGAGCCGGTCGTGGTCGGGCGCCCGGTCGAGGACGGCCACCGCGGTGATCGTCGACCGCAGCATGGCGTCCTTCTCGATCGTCCACATGAGCGCGTCGGAATCGCTCATCCGGCTCTCGTAGTGCAGATCGGCCATGGTCGGTGGTCTACCAGCCGGGGCCCGTCAGCAGCTGGTGGCGTCGCCGTTGCGGTAGCGGGCCCCGACGGTGTCCTCGGCCGTGTGGCCGTCGACGTAGGTGATCCGCCGGGTGGTGGTGACCCGGGTGCAGTTGCCGGCCGGCTCCTCCGACTGCCCGATCTGCTCGCCGTAGGCGTACTGGGTCGAGTAGAGGGTCACGGTGATGCTGGTCTCGGTGTAGCTCGTCCAGACCATGATCCCGTAGGGCGTGTCGTTCTTGAACTGGAGGTCCGGGTTCGGGAAGCCCATGGTGGCCTCGCG
>DATHEV010000645.1:0-2060 GCA_035318405.1 Iamia sp. | reverse complement strand
TGGTGAACGAGCTGACGCCGTCGACGCCGACCGACGTGCCCCGCGGGATCGGCGGCAGCGACTCGACCGGGCGGGGCAGCGTGACCGACGCCCGGCTGGCCGACGCGCTGTTGCGGCCCTGTAGGAAGCGACCGGCGCCGGCGGCCGCACCGGCCAGGACGAGCGCCGTGCCCGAGGCGACGAGGAACTCGCGGCGGGGCGGCATCCCGTCGGTCGGGTCGTCGAGGTGGCTGGGGCGCTCGGGTCGGTCCCGACCGATCACCGGCAGGGCACCCACCACGTCCCCTCCGGGGAGGTAGGTGGACCGGAGAAGGGCGAGGGCGCCGATGGCGGCGGCGGCCCCGAGCAGCGACGGCAGGGCGGAGACGATCAGGCCTGCCGTCCCCTGGTCGCGGGTGGCCACCACGCCGACGAGCGACACGAGCACGACGACGACGGCCGCCGTCTTGGGCCGCCGCCGGGCGACCACGGCGAGGACGATGCCGAGGATGGCCAGGATGACCAGCGTGCCGACGATCAGGGCGGCCTTGTCGTTCTGGCCGAACGTGCGGATGGCGAAGTCCTTGACGCTGGGCGGGACGTTGTCGATCACCAGCCCGCCCACGGCCACCACCGGCGAGCCGGCGTCGGTGAACACCCCGCCGATCAGCTCGCCCACGGCCACCCCGAAGGCGGCCGCGAGCAGCCCGGCGAGGACGGCCCGGAGGGTGGCGCCGGAGGGACGGAGGCGGGCGGCGAAGGAGGACATCACTCCCTCGTTCGTCGCGGACGCCTCCGCGGTTCGGTCAGGCCGGGCGGTCACTCGGTGCCAGGCACCGAGTGACCGACGCGCCACAGGGGCCGACCGGGTGGTGCGGCACCCGGATCGACCCCTGTGGGAAGGGGCTCGTCAGTCGACGAGCGAGGGCTTCAGCTCGTCGAGGCCGTCGTCGAGGCCGTCGTCGACCTCGTCGCTGGCGTCGGTGATGGTGGGCGTGGGCTCGAGCACGCCGTCGTCGATCACGTCGCCGGCGGCATCGGGGCGGTGGGCGTCGCCGGGGGTGCCGGGCTCGGCCCCGAACGGCACGGTGGTGCCCTGGGGGAGCAGGAACCAGGCGGCCGCGGCGGCGGCGAACACGATGAGCGAGCCGACGATGGCGGCCACGGCCAGGCCGTCGACGAACGACTGCTGGGCGGCGCTGGTGAGGGCGCCACCCTGGGCGCCGCCGATCTCCCGGCCCACGGCGAGAGCCCCGGTGAGGCCGGACTCGGCGGCGGACCGGGCGGCGTCGGGCAGGCCGGTGAGGGCCGGGCCGAGGCTGGAGGTGTAGCGGCTGGTGACCAGCGAGCCGAGGACGGCGACGCCCAGGGCACCACCGAGCTCCCGGGTCGTGTCGTTCATGGCCGAGCCGACGCCGGCCCGGCCCAGCGGCACCGACGACATGATCAGGGTGGTCAGCGGCGTCATCGTCATCGACATGCCGAAGGCCAGGGGGAGGATCGAGCAGTAGACCATCACGATCGAGCTGCTCACCCCGACCTGCGAGAAGATCGCCAGGCCGGTGGCGGTGAAGCCGAGGCCGAAGGGCACGACGCGGGCGGCCCCGAACCGGGCGACCAGCTTGGGCACCTGCGGGGCGACGCTCATCATCACGGCCGCCATCGGGAGCTGGAGCAGGCCCGACTCGAGGGCCGAGTAGCCGAGCACCAGCTGGAAGTACTGGGCGACCAGGAAGAAGGTGCCGAACATGGCGAAGAAGGTGAGCGACATGCCCGCCGAGGCCACGCTGAAGCGGCGGTCACGGAAGAGGCGCAGGTCGAGCATCGGGAACCTGGCCCGCAGCTCCCAGGCCGCGAACAGCGCCAGGGCGACGAACGAGATGCCGAAGGTCGCCAGCGTCTCGGGCGAGGTCCAGCCGTGGTGCGGGCCCTCGATGATCCCGTAGACGAGCGAGCCGAGACCGACGATCGAGAGGCCGGCGCCCAGGAAGTCGAGCGGCTGCTTCTCGGGGTCCCTCGACTTGGGCACCAGGACGGCGCCGGCGACGAGGGCGATGGCGATGATCGGCAGGTTGATCAGG
>DATHEV010000644.1:0-4423 GCA_035318405.1 Iamia sp. | reverse complement strand
AAGGACTTCGCCCGCCAGCAGCGGGCAAAGGGCTGAGGTGGCACTGGTCAACCACGTCGGGCTGTGCGTGACCGATCTGGATCGATCGCGGCGGTTCTACGAGGAGGTGCTCGGGTTCACGGTGGTGCGGGAGCTGACCGTGCCCGACGGACCGGCGTCGACGCTGCTGCGGGTGCCGACGCCGGTGGGGCTCACCGCCGTGTACCTGGAGCGCGACGGGTTCGTCCTGGAGCTGCTGCACTTCGCCCGCGAGGGCAACGAGCCCCGCCGCGACCGGGCCTTCACCGAGCCCGGGCTCACCCACCTGTCGTTCACCGTCGACGACCTCGCCGCCACCCGCGCCCTCGTCGCCGAGACGGGCGGCGAGGTGCTGGCCGACACCGACGTCGGCGGGTTCGCGGTGATGGTCCGCGACCCCGACGGCCAGCTCCTCGAGCTCCTGCCTCCCGGCGCTCTCTAGCGCCCGGGCAGGTCCCGCTTGACGACCTTGCCGGTCGGGTTGCGGGGGAGCTCGGCGACGAACGTCCACACCCGCGGCACCTTGTCGCCGCTCAGGCGCTCGGCGCAGAACGTCCGCAGCTCCTCGTCGACCACCGCCGTCCCGGGGGCCAGCACGATCCAGGCGCCGACGTCCTCGCCCAGCACCGGGTGGGCGACGCCGGCGACGGCCGCCTCCCGCACCGCCGGGTGCTCGTAGAGGACGGCCTCGACGTCGGAGGCGTGGACGTTGTTGCCGCCCCGGATGATCACGTCCTTCTGCCGGCCCACGATGTAGAGGAAGCCGTCCTCGTCGATGCGGGCCAGGTCGCCCGAGTGGAGCCAGCCGTCGCGCCAGGCCGCGGCGGTGGCCTCGGGGTCGCCGAAGTACTCCCGCTCGCGCCCCGGGTTGCGGACGAGGAGCTCGCCGATCGTCCCGGCGGGGAGGTCGGCGCCGGCCTCGTCGACGACGCGGAGCTCGGTCGGCGGCAGAGGGCGCCCGACCGAGCCCACCCTCCGGGTCTGCTCCTCGGGCGGCATGAAGCAGAAGGCGGGCCCGGCCTCGGTCATCCCCCAGGAGTTGGAGACCATGGCGCCGCGGGGCAGCTTCTCCTGGAGGCGGGTGATCGTCCCGGGGGCCACCGGCGCGCTGCCGAGCGGGCAGAGAGTGATGCTGGAGAGGTCGGCGTCCGGGAACCGGGGGCTGGCGATGAGCAGCTCGGCCATGGCCGGCACGAGGAAGGTGGCGGTCGGCCGGTGCCGCTCCACCGCGTCGAGCCAGCGGTCGACGTCGAAGCGGGGCAGGTAGAGCAGCCGCAGCCCGAGCTTCATCGGGTTGTAGGTCGAGGCGATGCCGGCGAAGGTCGTCATGGGCGAGGCGTGCAGCCACCCGGCGCCGGTCCACCGGGGCAGGCCGTTGGGCATCATGGCCACGTTGCCGTGGCGGACCACCACGCCCTTGGGTCGGCCCGTCGTGCCCGACGTGTACATCAGGTCGGCCATGTCGGTGCCGTCGACCGGCACCTGGAAGGTGGACGCGTCGGCGTCGGTGGCGTCGTCCCAGGCGATCAGGTCGGCGTCGGCGTCGGCCGGGCCGGTGGTGACGATGCGGCGCAGCGCCGGGAGGTCGGCGCGGGCAGCGACGAGCGTCGCTGTGGTGGACGTCCCGCTGATGGCGACGACGGCGCCGGCGTGGCCCAGCACGTGGGCCAGCTCGCGCCCGACCAGCCGGGTGCCGGCGGGCACGGCGACGGCGCCGGCCTTGTGGATCGCCGAGTAGGAGACGAGGAAGGGCACCGGCTCCTCGGGCGGCACGTGGATGGCCACCCGGTCGCCCTTCTCGACGCCCTGGCCCACCAGCCACCGGGCCAGCTGGTTGGAGCGCCGCTCCCACGCCCCGAACGTCAGGTCGTCGTCGGTGGCGACGTCGGTGAAGGCGATCTCGTCGGGCAACGCCTCGGCCATGAGCCGTAGCTGGTCGGGCAGCAGCTCGGCCACGCTCAGGCCCGCCGGTCCGGTTCGGGGTCGCGGGGCAGCCCGAGGAGGCGCTCGCCGATGACGTTGCGCTGGATCTCGCTGGTGCCGCCCGCGATGGTGAGGCACCGGTTGGCGAGGAACCCGAAGGTCCACTGGGCGGCGGCGCCGACGGTGGTGGCCCCGTCCGGGCCGAGGAGGGCCAGGCCCATCTCCTGGGTGCGCTGGTCGTGCTCGACGCCGAGCAGCTTGCGGACGCTGGCCTCGGGGCCGGGCTCGGCGCCGGTGACGGAGCGGACGGTCGAGCGCAGCCCCATCACGGCCACCGAGTGGGCCTCGGCGACGAGGGCGCCCAGCTCGTCCAGCAGCAGCGGGTCCGGGTCGAGCTCGCCGCCGGCGATCCGCTCGGCGACCAGCGCGATCAGGGCCTCGATGCCGCCGCCGAACGACGAGCCGCTGCCCATCGAGACCCGCTCGTTGGCCAGCGTCGTGCGGGCGAGGGGCCAGCCGCCGTCGACCTCGCCGATCACGGCGTCGTCGGGCACGAAGACGTCGTCGAGGAACACCTCGTTGAACATCTCCAGGCCGGTGAGCTCCCGCAGCGGGCGGATGTCGATGCCGGGCGCGGCCATGTCGACGACGAAGTAGGTGATGCCGAGGTGCTTGGGGGCCTGGGGGTTCGTCCGGGCCAGGCAGATGCCCCAATCGGCCTCGGTGGCCATGGTGGTCCACACCTTCTGGCCGGTGAGGCGCCAGCCTCCGTCGGCGCGGGTGGCTGCGGTGCGGAGGGAGGCGAGGTCCGAGCCGGCCTCGGGCTCGCTGAAGAGCTGGCACCAGCTGATCTCGCCGTGCAGGGTCGGCCGGACCCAGCGCTCCTGCTGCTCGACGGTGCCGTGGACGGCGATGGTGGGGGCGGCCCAGGCCCCGACCGTGAGGTGGGGCACGCGCACCTTGGCCCGGCGCAGCTCCTCGTCGATCACCAGCTGCTCGACGGCGCCGGCGTCGCGGCCCCACGGTGCGCTCCAGTGGGGGACGATCAGCCCGGCCTCGGCGAGGGGCCCGCGGCGCTCCTCCTTGGGAAGGGCGGCGATCTCCTCGACGACGGACCGGACCTCGGCCCGGAGGGCGTCGGCCTCGGGCGGCAG
Organism: Iamia sp.; assembly: GCA_035318405.1. Lineage (GTDB taxonomy): Bacteria > Actinomycetota > Acidimicrobiia > Acidimicrobiales > Iamiaceae > Iamia. Next base: position 1,328 of record DATHEV010000644.1, on the reverse strand, counting down.
CTCGAGACGCAGGCGGCGACGGGTGCCGTCGAGGGCGGCGCGGGCCGTCGCCCGGCGCCACGGCGAGCCGCCGCCGAAGAGCTGCCGCAGGGCCATGGCCCGCCGGAGGTGGAGGTGGGCGTCGTGCTCCCACGTGAAGCCGATGCCCCCGAGCACCTGGATGCAGTCCTTGGCCACGGTGGCATAGGCGTCGAGGGCGATGGCCCCGGCGACCGAGGCGGCCAGCGTCGCCTCCGGGCCCTGGGCGTCGTCCCCGTCGAGGGCCGCCGCCGCATCCCACGCCACGCCCCGGGCCTGCTCGAGGTGCACGAGCATGTCGGCGCACCGGTGCTTCACGGCCTGGAACTGGCCGATGGGCCGGCCGAACTGGCGTCGGTCGGCGGCGTAGGCCGAGGCCGTCTCGACGCACCAGGCCGCCCCGCCCGCGGCTTCGGCCGCGGCCAGGGTGATCCCGACGGCCTCGACGTCGGCCCGGGAGAGCCCGGCGAGGGCGACCGCCGGCGTCTCGGCGAGGTCGAGCCGGGCCAGCCGGCGGGTGGGGTCGAGGGCCTCGAGGGGCACCACCGTGGCGTCGCCGGCCGCGACTGCCCACCACCGCTCCTCGCCGTCGACGACGGCGGGCAGCACGACGAGATCGGCGACGACACCGCCCAGGACGGGCCCGGTGCGGCCGCTCACCGTCGCCCCGTCGTCCGAGACGGCGCCGGTGACCTCGCCCGTCGGCGTCACGGCGGCGACGGTGCGCCCGGCGGCCAGCTCGGCCAGGCGGGCGCGGAGCCCGCCGTCGTGTCCGCGCGTGGCCCGCTCGATCAAGGCGGCCGCCCAGACCGTGGGCAGCATCGGCCCGGGCGCGACGGCCCGCCCCAGCTGCTCGAGCACGACGGCCAGCTCGCCGAACCCGGATCCCTCGCCGCCGTCGGCCTCGGGCACGGCCAGGCCCAGCCACCCCAACCCGGCCAGCTCGTCCCAGAAGGGGGGCAGGGCCTCGGCCTCGGCGTCGATGGCGGCGCGGGCCACGGTGGCCGGGCAGCGGTCGGAGGTGAAGCGGCGGGCCGTCTCCAGCAAGAGCCGGTGGTCCTCCCCGATGGACACGCTCACGAGATGCGAGGGTAGCCCCAAGGTGACGCCACTGTCAGAAGACCACTAGGTGACCCGTGGCGCCCCACCGCGCAGGAAGGTCGACCGGCGCGGTGGGGGACCGCCGGTGGTGCACCACCGCGCGAGAAGGTCGACCGGCGTGGTGGGGGACCGCCGGTGGTGCACCACCGCGCGAGAAGGGCGACCGGGGTGGTGGGGGACCGCCGGTGGTGCACCACAGCGCGAGAAGG
>DATHEV010000643.1:0-5088 GCA_035318405.1 Iamia sp. | reverse complement strand
GGCGGCGCCGACCCGCACGACGAGGCCGAGGGCGCCGAGGACGACGCCGGCCCGCACGGCCAGGGCGACGGGGTCGCCGCCGACGCGGCGCAGGGCCCGCTCCCACACCGGGAGCAGCACGGCGCCGACCACGACCGTGGTGACGATCCAGCCCAGGCCCAGGCGGTCGGCCGAGACGGCAGGCCAGCCGCCGGCACCGTCGGGCGGGGCCAGGCTGCCGGCCGCCAGCCACTCGCGCACGACGACGACCCAGGTGGCGGTGGCGTCGTCGGACGGGACGAGGGCGCCCGCCGCCGTCGGGAACAGGAACAGGGCGCCGGTGACGACCACCCACCAGGGCATCAGCACACCCCGGAGGACCCGCACCGCCCAGGCGCGTGGATCCACCGGCGCTCGATCACCCAGGGCCCGGGTCGTGACCCGGAGCTGGGTGGCCGCGGCGGCCACGACGAGGAGCACCCCGGCGGCACCGTCGAGTCGTCCCAGCGCCCGGCCGTAGGTGGTGGCCGACGCCCCGGACCGGCTGGCGGCCCAGCCCACGGCCAGGGCCAGCACCGCCGCCCCGGCGACGAGGACGAGCCCCTCGGTCGGCGCCGATGCGGCCCGCTCCGGGCCCTCGGACCCCACCGGCGCCGGGGCGCGGGTCGAGGTCGGGGTCGGTGCGGGCACGGCGGTTCATCCTACGGAAACCCCTCTCCTCCGTTCGCCATCACCCCCCCGCCCCGAACTCGGTGGAGTAGGTGCCCGGTTCTGGGCATCTACTCCACCGAGTTCGTCTGCCAGGCTCCGGCCATGCGCTACCGCCGGATGCCCATCGAGATCGAGTCGCCCGAGGAGCTGGGCTACGACACCATCGCCCACAACCTGTCCGAGTCGTCGGTGGCCGACCGGCGACTGTCGGACCTGGGGCTCGACCTCGACCTCGACGACCTCCTGCTCTGCTACGGCGACCACCTCGGCGACCCCGTGCTGCGGGAGGCGGTGGCGGCCCAGGGCGACGGGCTGGCCGCCGACGACGTGCTCGTCACCACCGGGGCCGCCGCCGCCCTGTTCGGGCTGGCCACGGCGCTGCTCGAGCCGGGCGACCACGCCGTGGTGGTGCGGACCAACTACGCCACCAACCTGGAGACGCCCCGCGCCATCGGGGCCGACCTCGACGTCGTCGACCTCGCCTTCGACGACGGCTGGGCCCTCGACGTCGACGAGGTCGAGCACCGGGTCGAGGCCGGCCGGACCCGGCTCATCAGCGTCACCTGCCCCCACAACCCCACCGGCACGACCCTGGCCGAGGCCGACCTCCACCGGCTGGTGGAGCTGGCCGAGCGCAGCGGTGCCGTCCTCCTCGTCGACGAGACCTACCGCGACCTCACCCACGCCCACGACCCCCTCCCCCTGGCCGCCACCCTGTCGCGGCGGGCGGTCAGCGTCAGCTCGATGTCGAAGGCCTACGGCCTGCCCGGGCTGCGCATCGGTTGGTCGATCTGCCGCGACCCCGCCCTGGCCGAGACCCTCCTGGCGGCGAAGGAGCAGACGGTGATCTGCGGGGCCACGATCGACGAGCACATCGCCGGCCGGGTGCTGGCCGACCGGGACCGGATCCTCCCGCCGATCCTCGACGACGTGCGGGCCCGGCGCGAGGTGGTCGACGGCTGGCTGGCCGGCCAGGACACGTTCACCTGGGTGCCCCCGAGCGGCGGGTGCGTCGGCCTGGTGCGGTTCGGCGACGAGGTCGCCGCCGACGCCGAGCGCTTCCACCACGTCCTGCTGGCCGACCACGGCACCTACGTCGGCCCCGGCCACTGGTTCGAGCTCGACGACCGCCACTTCCGCCTCGGCTTCGGGTGGCCGACCCTCGACGACCTCCGCGCCGGCCTCGATGGACTGACCGCCGCCGCCGAGGCCGCCCAGCCCTGACCGGAGGACCACGAGGTGCCAGGCACCTCGTGGTCCGACGCCGAGCTGTGCACCCAGATCGTCGCCGACGTCATCTGACCGCGGCCGGTCCGACTACTCTGGACCGTCCCGAACAGCCGTTCGGGCCTGTCCGCCGTCATCCCCCGAGGCCGATGCCCCCGAGACCCGACCTCCGGTCCTCCGTCCCGACCCCCGCCCCGCTCGACCTGGCCTCGACCCTGGCCCCGCTGCGGGTGGGCGTGTCCGACCCGTGCTGGCGGGTCGAGCCGGGTGGGTCGTGGTGGTGGGCGACGCGGACCCCGTCGGGCCCGCTCACCACCCGGCTCCTGGCCGGCGCCGGCGAGATCGGCGTGCAGGCGTGGGGCGACGGCGTCGAGTGGCTCGCCCCACGGCTGCCGCTCCTCGTGGGGGCGACCGACCCGGGCCACCTCGACGGCGCCACCGAGCTGGTGGCGGCGCTCGCCACCCGCTTCCCCGGGTTCCGGATGGCGGGTCACGGCCGGGTGGCCGACGCCGCCATCGAGGCCATCTGCCGGCGGGGCGTGTCGGGGTTCGAGGCGGCCCGGTCCTGGTCGCTCATGGTCGACGCCATGGGCGACGACGCCCCCGGTCCCGGGGGCCTGCGGCTGCCTCCGGCCCCCCGCCGCCTGGCGTCGTGCGATCCCTACGACCTGCACGTCCTCGGGCTCGAGCACGGCCGGGCCGACGAGGTCCGGCGGGTCGGGTCGCACGCCTCCCGTCTCGAGGTCGACCCCCGCGACGGTGGGGCCGAGGCCCTGGCCCACCTGGCCGGGATCGCCGGCATCGGGGCCGACGTCGTCGAGCACGCCCGGTCGGTGGCCCTGGGCGACCCCGACGCCGCCCCCGTCATCGACGCCCACCACGCCGCGGCCGTGGTCCGGACCCTCTGGACCGGGTCGGCCGACACCGGGGTCGACCTGCCCGAGCTGATGGAGCCCCATGCCCCCCACCGCGGCCGGCTGGTGCGGCTCATCGCCCTCGCCGCCGCGGCCGACGCCGCCGGCGACGTCGGGCTCTAGCTGTCGTTCCCAAGCGCGTTCGTCAGTCCTTGACGGCCACCGCGTTGGGGGTGACGTTCATCTTGGGGATGTAGTCCTCCTCGACGATGTCACGGGCCTCGCCGCCGAGACCGGCCCGCAGCGCGGCCCGGCACGACGTGCAGGGCCCGTAGGCCGCCTCGGTGACGTCGCCCTGGCAGCGGGGGCAGGTGAAGGCCAGATCGCCGTCGGCCACCTCGGGCGGGATCGCCGCCACCTTCCACGGCTCCGGCGGGAAGCTGGGCTCGACCTGCGGCGCACTGCTCACCTCCCCAGGGTGCCAGACCGAGCCCCACCCCGAGCGAACTCGGGGGGATCGGTGACCCTGGAGGGTCACGGATCCCCCCGAGTTCGCATCGTCCACAGCGTCGTCCCCAGGGCGGGGCCGGTAGCGCACGCGAGATCCCCACGTCGTGCCCCTTCCTCGTCACAGGGCGTCAGGCGTACGGTCACGTCCTCCGACCCCACCCACCACCCTGAAAGGGTCGGCTTCGCCGACACGACTGGATCCAGATGGCTTGCTTCGAGGTCACCCTGCGGGACCGCACCACCGAGGAGGTGGGCGATGCCGACGCCTACCAGCAGGAGGGCCCGATGACGACGTTCTTCCGCACCGGCGACGGTGGCCGGGTCGACTCCTGGAGCACCCGCGTGGCCTCGGTCCGCACCGCCGACGTCCTCCTGATCCGGCGCACCACCGACGCCGCGGCCGGGGTCACCGCCCTCCGCACCGCCTGACCCGCCGAACCCGACGAACTGGGTGGAGTAGGTGCCCAGAGATGGGCACCTATCCCACCGAGTTCGCCGACGGGGTTTCGCTCAGGGCGGCGGGTCGACCGGGTAGCGGTAGGCGTTCTCCTCCTCGTAGGCGTCGACGTCGCTCAGCACGACGGGGAAGCCGGTGGGGCGGGCCGCCTGGAGCTCGTTGGCCAGGGCCTCGCAGGTGCCCTCGTGGGTGGTGTAGGCCCCCGACCACACCAGCCAGATCTCGCGGTCGCCGGCCCGGGCGAGGGCCTCGGTGGCGAAGTCGGCCGGGGTGACCTCGGCCAGCCGCTCGGCGTAGTCGACCCAGTCGACCAGCTCGGGCTCCTCGAAGCGGGGGTAGGTGGCGACATCGGCGTCGGCCGGCAGCTCGCGGCTGAGCGCCGGCCCCAGCTGGTCCGGGCACACCAGCACCAGCGGCCCCGTCGGACCCGTGACCGGGGGGGCGTCCTCGATGGCCTGGGCCACCTCCCGGGCCTGGGTGCGGGGGTCGCTCACGGCGGTGCGGACGGCGGAGACCAGGCCGAGGAGGAGGACGGCGGCCAGGACGATCCGGAACGCCACCGCCCCGCCGATGCGCGCCGCCCCGACGCCCGCCAGCACCAGCACGAGCGCCGCCACCACCGAGAAGTAGCGGGTGGCGTAGGCGGCGTCGGCCACGAAGGAGGTCACCGTGGCCACGGCCAGGGTGGCCACGATGACCAGGCCCAGCCGGCGGACCTCGGGGCGGGTCCGGAGGTCGAGCTCGACCCGCGAGCCGGTGCCGGGGGCGGCCACCAGGCCCAGCGCCAGCAGCAGCGACAGGGCCACGGCCAGCAGGATCGCCTCGCCGGTGGTGCCCCCGCCCAGGGCGAGGAGCGAGGTGGCGGCCACCTCGGTGGGGATCGACGGCTCGGCCCAGGGCGTGCCGGTGTGGGCCGACTGGTACAGCAGCGTCGGCACCCACGGCAGGAACAACACCCCGCCGGCGAGGAACGAGCCCGCCACCAGCAGCGAGGACCGCCGTCGCTCGCGGTCGCCGTGCCGGTGGGCCAGGCCGGCCCGGACGAGCACGCCCAGGCCCGAGGCGATGGTGAGCCACAGCCCCCAGTAGTGCGTCCAGAGCAGCGCCCCGGTCAGCAGGGCCAGGCCGGCCAGGCGGAGGGGCTCGGGCCGGCGCAGGGCCCGGTCGGCCACCAGCCAGCCGGCCAGCGACAGGACCATGATCAGCTCGTACATGCGGGCCTCGGTGGCGTACCGCAGGACGTAGGGGTTGAGCGCCACCAGCAGCGCCGCCGCCCACGCCGCCCGCCGGCCACCGATCCGCCCGGCGGCGACGTAGGCCAGGGGCAGGAGGGCGAGTCCGATGACGCCG
>DATHEV010000642.1:0-9278 GCA_035318405.1 Iamia sp. | reverse complement strand
GGAGGGTCGTCGGGGCCTCGGTGGCCTCGGTGGAGGGACCGGCCACGGTGGTCGGCCCGTCGTCGCCGGCGGTGGTCGCCACGACTCCGATCCCCGCCAGCACGGCGACCATCGCGGCGGCGGCCAGCACCCGGCGGCGGGCCCGATGGCGGTGGGGCGGCAGCGCGTCGACGGGCACGAGGATCGCCGGGTCGGCGGTGGTCCCCCCGGCGTCGTCCGCCGACGACGCCGGAGGCTCGGTCGCGTCGGTGGCGGCCGCGGCCAGGGCGCGGGCGTGCTCGGCGCGGAGGGCGGCCCAGAGGGCGTCCTCGAAGGCGGGCAGGGCGATCTCGTCGGGGCTGTCGGTGGTGGTCATGGGACCTCCGGGGAGGGGGCCGGGTCGGCCCGGTCGTGTCGCGGCGCCGGGGCGCCGGGCGGGTGGGACACGTGGTCCCGCACGCGGCGACGGGCTCGGGCGAGACGGGCCCGGGCCGCATCGGGGGTGATGGCGAGGGAGCGGGCGGCCTCGGCCGGGCTCAGCCCCTCGGCCACGAGACGGAGGACGGCATCCTCGCTCGGCGCCAGCGTGGCCAGGGCCGGGGCCAGGGCGGCGGCGGACCGGTGGGCGTCGAGGGCGTCGTCGAGCCGGGTGATGTCGTCGTCGCCCAGCAGGGCCCGACCCGCCACCCGGTCGGTCAGGCGTCGACGACGGGCGCCGGCCCGGTGGTGGTCGGCGACCTCGCTGGCGGCCAAGGCGTGGAGGAACGACGACACCGTCCCGCGCCCGGGGTCGAACGTGCCCGCCCGGTGGAGCAGGCGGACGAAGGTCTGGGCGACGACGTCGGCCACGTCCTCGGGCGTGGCGCAGCGGCGGGCGGCGTAGGCGGTGATGCGCCGGACGTAGCGCCGGTAGAGCGTCTCGAAGGCGGCCTCGTCATCGGCCACCCGGGCCATCAGCCGAGCCTCGCCCGCATCCCGACCGTCGTCCCGCTCCCCCATCACCCCTCTTCTACGTCCCCAACCACCCGACCGTGACGCGCCGGCCGCTCAGGTCGGGGGCGGGCCCGGCGGGGGGAGGAAGGTGAAGAGGCAGAGCTGGGTGGCGTAGGCGACCAGGTGGGGCTCGCCCCGGCAGTCGTCGCCCAGGTCCCACAGAGCCATGTCGACCGAGGCGTAGCCGTCACCGGCCCAACGGGCGGTGTTGACGCCCAGGATCCACTCCGAGCGCCAGGCGCCGGTGAGGTGGAAGGTGAGGTCGACGCTGGGCGAGAACCACATCTCGTCCGACGGCCCGACCCGCTCGCCCACGGCGCCGGGCATGGTGTCGGCCACCACCACCGCGGCCAGCGGGTCGATCGTCGCGTCGTCGCGGAGCGGTGGCTGGTCGAAGCGGTTCCAGCTCGCCCGCAGGCTGGAGGTGCGGGGGGTGTCCTCCCACGGCGGGGTGCCGAGGGCGGGGCGGCCCTCGACCTTCTGGTCCCAGAACGGCATGGGATCGAAGCGGTCCACCCCGTCGGGCAGCGGGTCCCGGAAGGACGGGCAGTCGTCGGGGTGGGGCACGTCGGGGGGGACGGCCAGGTCGAGGAACTCGAAGCCCTTGCGGGGACCACCGAAGATGGCGGTGGTCAGGTGGCCCCGGGCCGTCCCCGGGTTGCGGATCTCGCCCCGCAGCTGCGACATCGACCGGCCCCGGCGCAGGACCTCGACGTCGACCTCGACCGGCCCGTGGGCGACCTGGGCGGCGAAGGTGGTGTGGAAGGTCCGCAGCGTCTGGGTCGGGGCGTCGAGCTCGGCCTCCAGGGCCCGCAGGGCCACGGCCGTGACGACGCCGCCCTGGGGCAGCGGCCGCAGGTTCCACACCGGGTCGATGTCGCCGACCCAGCGCCCCTCGCCCGCCCGCTCGACCCCCGTCTCCACCCCGAAGTCGTTGCCCACCCCGCCAGGGTGCCACGCCCCCGCCCCGAACTCGGGGGGAAATATGCCCCTGGAGGGTCACGTTTCCCCCCGAGTTCGCTGGGGGGTGGGTGGTCAGGTGGCGGCGACGGGGACGGTGAGCTCGGCGGTGTAGCCGCCGGAGACCGAGCCGGACATGGCGGCCAGCTGGGTGTCGGAGCCGTCGCTGAAGATGCCGTCGCTCTCGAGCGAGACGCCCGCCAGGTTGTCGATGCTCTGCTCGTAGCCGTCGATGGCGTAGACGGTCTCGCAGACGTCCTGCGGGAAGGCCAGCTGCGAGGTGGCGGTGATGGCGCCCGAGCTGGTGGCCCGGTCGAGGCTCTCGTAGACCTCGAAGTGGATGTGGGGCCAGCGGCCGGCGTACGCCGCCGGGAAGATGCTGGTGAACGTGACCTTGCCGTCGTCGTCGGCCTCCTGGACGCCCCGGAGGTAGTTCTCGCCCTCGACGCCCTCGGAGTACATCGAGTAGCGGCCCTCCCGGTCGCAGTGCCAGAGGTAGACGGCGTGGCCGGGGAGGGCGTCGCCGGTGTCGGAGTCGGTGACGGTGAGGGTCACCGTCAGCGGGACACCGGCGGCCACGGTGGTGGACGAGCCGAAGCTGGACGTGATGTCGGAGCGGACGATGTCGCTCTCCAGCAGCACGTCGGGGCCGTTGGAGCCGTCGCCCGGATAGGGCCCGGCCGTCTCGTCGGGGATGGCGGCGCCGGACGCTCCCGGATCACCGGCCGTGGACGACTCGGCCGTCGTACTGGTGGACGACGGCGTCGCCACGGGGTCATCGCCGCCGCCGCAGGCCGCCAGGGCCACGCCGGCACCGGCGCCGGCGAACAGGACGAGCGCCCGCCGGCGGTTCATCAGGGTGCCGACGTCGAAGGCGAGGCCCCGGTCGATCCTGTCGTCGTCGTGGTGGTGGTCGTTCATGGGATCACGATGCGCCTCTCGACCCGCCCCCGCCCCGAGCGGGGACCGAGCGTTCCCTGAGAACGTCAGACGCCGGTGCTGATGAGCCGGGCCGCACGACGGGCCTGGTGGGTGAAGAGGTCGGCGGGGGCCTCGACCACGTTGGTGAGGTGGCCGAAGAGCTCGAAGCTGATGCCGCCGAAGACCTGCGTCCAGGCGTAGAGGCTGCGGACCAGGACCTCGTCGGGCAGGTCGCCGGGCACGCCGACCCGCAGCCGCTCGAGATCGGCCCGGAGGGGCCGGGAGATCGGCGCCGTCTGCCCTGGGTCGACCTCGCCGGCGGCCACCGCGTCGGCCACCACTCCGAGGGCTGCGACCGGCGGGCGGGCGGCGGCCGGGATGGTGTCGCCGGGGGCCTGGTAGCCGGGCACCGGGCTGCCGTAGAGGAGGGCGTACTCGTGGGGGTGCTCGACGGCCCAGGCCCGGATGGCCGTGGCCACCCGCACCCAGCGGGCCTCGAACCCGCCCCGTCGGTCGGCCGCCGCCTCCTCGGCCGCCGCCCCCAGAGCGTCGTAGGCGTCGACCAGCAGGGCGGTGAGCAGCTCGTCGCGGCTGGCGAAGTAGCGGTACACGGCCGAGGAGACCATGCCCAGCTCCCGGGCCACCGCCCGCAGCGACAGCTCGGAGGCGCCGACCTCGGCCAGCTGGCGCCGGCCGGCGGCCTTGATCTCCTCGACCAGCTCGGCCCGCGCTCGGGCCCGGGCGGTCATGGGGGCGTTGGCCATGGTCGCCATCATGCCACCCTTGCGAGAGCATGTGCACGTTTCGAGAGCAGTGCTCTTGACTTCTTCTTCGAGCGCGCTCATCATTGGGCTCGGAACAGAGAGCACTGCTCTCCCAACGATCGGAGATCGCCATGACCGCCACCCTTCCCGCCACCGACCGCTACCTGACCCCGGGCCGCATGGACCGCTTCACCAACCGCATCGCCGGCAGCCTCACCCGCCGGGGCATGAGCCTCGCCGGGTCCCGCGAGCTGCGGGTCGTGGGCCGGTCCAGCGGCGAGGTCCGCACCACCATCGTCAACCTGCTCGAGATCGACGGCCACCAGTACCTCGTCGCCCCCCGGGGTCACACCCAGTGGGTCCGCAACCTGCGGGCCGCGGGCGAGGGCGAGCTGCGGGTCGGGCGCCGGGTCGAGGCCTTCCGGGCCATGGAGCTCCCCGACGACGACCACAAGGTCGTCGTGATCCGGGCCTACCTCGACCGCTGGGCCTGGGAGGTGGGCCGCTTCTTCGAGGGCATCGACGCCTCCTCGCCCGAGGACGAGCTCCGCGCCGCCGCCCCCGGCTTCCCCGTCTTCCTCGTCGACCCCGCCTGATCGGTCGGGAGGCCGCCTCCCTACCCTGGGCGGATGCGCCGTCTCCTCCCCGTCCTGCTGCTCGGGGCGCTGGCGGCGGGCGGGTGCGGGCGGGAGCCGGCCTTCGCCGACCGGACGGCACGGCTCACGGTCGGCGACCGGACCGTCACGTTCACCGTCGATGCCTGCGGGCTCGACGGCCAGACCTTCCGCCTCGCCGGCCGGACCGAGTCGGGGGCGGTCCTCCAGGCCGCGGTCGGCGTGGAGGCCGACGGTGAGACCGGCGTCCCCCGGTCGACCGGCATCACCGTGTTCGGGTTCGACCAGGTCGACCTGGCGGCCTTCGGCGACGAGTCGTGGGCCCGGCGGGGAAAGGACGGCGACGCCCCGGGGTCGATCGAGACGGCCCGCATCCGGGGGGCCCGCATCCAGGCCTCGGGCGAGGCCGCCGTGGTGGACCAGGACGAGGTCCCCACCGGCGGCCAGCTCCTCGAGATCACCCTCGACGCCCGCTGCGACGCCGAGGACTGAGCACGCGCCAGCCCGGACGCGGCGAGGCCCCGCTCCCGTCGGGGAGCAGGGCCTCGGGTGTTCGGGGGATCGAGCCCGATCAGGCCTTCTTGGTCTCCCAGAAGATCTCGGCGATCTCGTCGATCTTGGCCAGGAGCTGGTCGGCCACCTCGATGTCGTGGCTGCCCTTGCTGCCGCCGGCGCCGGCCAGCTTGGTGGCCTCGTTCACCAGCGTGTGGAGCTGCGGGTACTTCTCGAAGTGGGGGGGCTTGAAGTAGTCGGTCCACAGCACCCACAGGTGGTGCTTGACCAGCTCCGAGCGCTGCTCCTTGATGAGGATGGCCCGGGTGGTGAACTCCGGGTCGTCGTTGTCGGCCATCTTCTCGGCGATGGCCTTCACCGACTGGGCCTCGATGCGGGCCTGGGCGGGGTCGTAGACACCGCAGGGCAGGTCGCAGTGGGCGTGGACCTCGATGGTCGGGGCGAGCAGGCGCTTCAGCATTGGAGTCCTCGGAGGATCGCGGGTCGTCTGGGAGCGAGCGCGACCCTATCCCCGTGCCCACTCCGTGCAACAGGTGCAGCCGGCGTCGCCGGCGACCCCTTCAGAGCGGCGGGCGGGGTCGGAGGACGTGGTTGAGTGGGTGCCGTGTTCGGGTTCGCCGTCGTCCGGGGTCGCTCGATGGAGCCGACCCTGCGCGAGGGCGACCGTCTGCTCGTGCGGCACGGTGCCGCCCCCCGGACCGGTGGGCTGGCGGTGGTGCGCCTGCCGGACGGCACCGTCGCCGTGAAGCGGGTGGCGCACCGGGAGGACGACGGCGGGTGGTGGGTCGAGCGGGACAACCCCCGCGAGGGCGTCGACTCGTGGTCGGTCGGCGCCATCGCCGACGGCGACGTCGTGGCGCGGGTGGTCGCCCGAGTCTGGCCCCTCCGGCGCGCCGCCTCTCGCCCCGGGGGGTGAGGCGCCCGGCGGCCGACTGGTCGGTCGTACTCGCGGGGCGTGTTCGAGCGGGGACTCTCGGTGTGGGAGCGTGAGGGGGTGATCGTGCTGGACCGGCCTCGGCTGGCCCGGGTCCTGGCCCGGCGCCACCAGCTGGACCTCGTCGTCCTGGAGGCCCCCGGCGGCTCGGGCCGGACCGTCCTGCTCGACCAGGCCCTGGCCCAGCCGGTGGCCGGCGCCAGCGACGTCCGGGTCGACGTCACCGAGGCCGATGCCGCCCCCGGGGCCCTGGCCCTCGGGATCCTGGCCGCCCTCGAACGCCGGGAGACCCGCCCACGCCCCGCGGAGGACCTGGCGGACTCGGTGACGGCGGCGCGAGCCATCACCGAGGTCGCCGTGGGGCGGGCGCCCCTCGCCCTCGTGCTCGACGGGGTCGAGCGGGCCGGCGAGGCCGGGGCGGCCCTGGTCACCGTCCTCGTGGACGCCCTGCCGCCGGGGTGCGGGCTGGTGGTGTCGGGCCGCTGGCTGCCCCCGCTGGCCCGGGCCACCCGGGTGGCGGCCGGCACCGCGGTCGTCCTCGGCCCCGCCGACCTGGCCCTGCGCTCCGACGAGATCCGGACGCTGGCCGAGCGGGGCGGGGCGGCCACCGCCGATCGCGAGCTCATGGCCTGGCCGGCGCTGGCCCAGCTGGTCGCCACCGGCCACCCCGACCTGGTCCCCCACCTCCTCCAGGAGGTGCTGGCCTCGACCGTCGACGCCGACGCCGGCACCGCCGTCCTCGCCGTGGCCGTCGTCGGCGGGGCCGAGCCGGCGGTGGCCGGCCCGGTCGTCGACGCCGTCGCCCCCGGGGTGGCCGACGACATTGCGCGTCTCGCCCGCCTACCCCTCGTACGGGTCGGTCCGGAGGGCGTCTGGCCCCACCCGATCTGGGCCGCGGTCGCTGATCGGGCCCTGGCGCCGGCCCACCGCCGGGCCGCCCTCGTGACCGCCGGCCAGGCCCGCATCGCCCAGGGCGCCCTCGTCGAGGCCGGGCGGCTGGCCCTGCGGTCCGAGGACGCCGACCTGCTCGGCGCCGTGGTCCGCTCGGCCCTGTCGGCCCTCCCGCCGCGGGTGCCCGACGTCGAGCTCGACCGCTGGCTGTCGAGCGCCCTCCTGCCTCCGGCCGGCATCGAGGCCCGGTGGCTGCGCGCCCTCCTGGGCGATGAGCCGACCGCGCCGCTCGACACGGGCGCGTCGGGTCTCGAGGCGGTGCGGGACGAGCTGGCCGCCGCCGGCGACCACGAGACCGAGGTCGGCGTCCTGCTCCACCTCGGGCAGCGGGCCCTCCAGGCCGACGACATCGGCGCCCTGGCCGGCGGGGTGATGCGGGCCGAGGAGCTGGTGGCCGCCGGGGCGGACGGTGCCCGCCCGCTGGCGGCCCTGGGCCGGGCGGTCGGGCTCCAGCTCGGCGGCCGCTACCGGGAGGCCGTCGCCGCCCTCGACGAGCTCCCCGCCCGTGCGGTGCGGGGCGACCTCGGCGCCCAGGTGCTGATGGTCCGGGGCACGAACCTCCTCCTCGCCGACGACCGGGAGGCGGCCCACGCCGCCTTCACCGCCGCCGGAGCGGTGGGCTCGCTCGCCAGCCGGGCCGTCGCCCACCACCTCCAGGGCCTGGCCCGGTGGATGGGCGACGACGCCCCGGGCGCCATCGACGAGGCCCGGTTGGCCGTCGACCTGGCCACCTCGGTCGGCGCGCCCCGCCGGGCCGTCGCCGCCCGGGCCGCCCTCGCCTGCTACCTCGCCCTCTCCGGGCGGCCGCCGGAGGGCGCCGCCGGGCTCGACCGGGGCGGAGCCGACCCCGAGAGCACCGCCCTCGCCGCCGTGGCCGAGGTCGTGCGGGCCGTCGACGACGACCCCGACGAGGCCCGTCGACTCCTGGACGCCCTGGACCCGGCGCCGGGTCGGGCGACGCCGTCGGCGGTCTGGCGGGCCGCCCTCGAGACGGCGCTGCTCGACGCGCCCGATCCACGGTGGACGGCGCTCGGTGAGGCTCACCCGTCGATCGCTCGGGCCGTCGCCGCCGGCCGAGCCGCGGCCGCCCATCTCGCCGGCGGCCCGCCGGCCCCGGTGCGGGACCGCCCGTTCCTCCCGGCCCGCTGGTGCGAGCCCGGTCCCCGCCGGGTCGAGATCGACCTGCTGGGCCCGGGTCGGCTGCGGATCGACGGCCACGTCACCGACGAGGCGGCCTGGCGGCGCCACCGCGTCCGGGAGCTGGCCCTGCACCTCGCGGTCCACCCGCTCGCCTCCCGGCGCCAGGTGGCCGCCCACCTCTGGCCCGACCTCGACGACACCGCCGCCGGGCGCAACCTGCGGGTCAACCTCACCCACCTGCTCGCCGCCCTCGACCCGGGCCGGGCCGGGGGCCAGCGCTCGTCGCTCCTGGTCGAGGACCCCGCCGTGCTGGGCCTGGCCGAGGGGCCCCACCTGACGGTCGACGTCCGGGTGCTCCGGGCCGCCTGCGCCACGGTCGTGGCCGCCGGGTCGGCGGGCGACACGCCCACCGCGCTGGGCGGGGCGCGGACCGTGCTCGCCCACGGCGGCCGGCTGCTCGACGGCGGTGCCGGCGACTGGGTGCGGGCCGTCCAGCACGACCTGGACGAGGCCGTGCTGCGGGCCGTCGCCGTCGCCGGCCCGATGGCCCTCGACGCCGGGCTGGCCGATCTGGCCGACGCCCTCGGCCGCCGGGCGGTGCTGCTCGACCGCTGGGCCGAGGCCGCCCACCGTCTGGTCATCGCCGCCCGGCTCCGGCTGGGCGACGTCGACGGGGCCCGGCGGGCGGCGATCGGCGCCCTCTTCGCCCTGGACGAGCTCCACGCCACCCCCACCCCCGAGACCCTCGCCCTCGTCCTGCGCACCGGCATCCGCCCACCCTGGCCCCGCGACGCCATGACCTGACCGCCCCTCCCGGTTCTGTCAATCCCCGTGCACCGCAGAGGTCCACCAGGGTTGACAGAACGTCGGGAGGGGCCGGGGAACCTGGCCTGAGCACCGTTCCCTAAGGCACATGCCTTGACGAATTGAGGCATCCGCCTTACTCTTGCCCCGTGGCCGACGCCCGGGAGCAGATGATCGACGCCGCCGAGCGGCTGGCGGCCGAGCGGGGCCTGGCGGCCATGTCGCTGCGCGAGGTCCAGGCCTCGGCCGGGCAGCGCAACAAGTCCGCCGCCCAGTACCACTTCGGGTCGAAGGAGGGGCTGGTCGAGGCGGTCGTCGCCGCCCGCATGGGGGAGGTCGGCGCCCACCGCCGGGAGCTGCTCGACGCCCTGGGCGCGACGCCCGACCGACGGGGCCTCGTCGAGGCGCTCGTGCTCCCGCTGGCCGACCACGTCCTGGCCGGCGACAGCCACTGGGCCCGCTTCCTGCTCCAGGCGTCCAACGACCCGACCTTCGCCACGGTCGTGCGCCGGACGTTCGAGGGCAGCAGCTTCCGCCAGGTCCACACCGCCCTCATGGCGACGCTCGACCACCTGCCCGAGCCGGTCCGCCCCCGCCGCCTCGACCATGCCGTGGGGCTGGTGGTCGCCTCGCTGGCCGCCCTCGAGGCCGGGGCCCAACCCGACGGCCGGGCCGCCCTGCCGGCCGCCGTCCAGATCGCCGACC
>DATHEV010000641.1:0-2952 GCA_035318405.1 Iamia sp. | reverse complement strand
GGTGAGGTGGTCGTGGGCGGCCATGTGGTCGACCTCGGCCAGGGCGTTGCCCAGGTCCTCGACGTGGCGGCGCAGCTCGAGGAGCTGGATGACCTGGTGGGACAGGTCCTCGAGGGCGGCGAGACGCTCGTCGGAGAGGGTGCCGGCCTCGGAGCTGGCCACGCACAGGGAGCCGATGACGTAGCCGTCGGGGGTGACGAGCGGGGCGCTGGCGTAGAGCCGGAGGTCCGCGATCACCCCGGTGACGAAGGGGTTGTCGGCGAAGCGGGGGTCGGCGCGGGCGTCGGCCACGTGGATCGGGCCATGGGCGGCGACGACGTGGGCGCACATCGAGTCCTGCCTCGGCACCACGCCCGCCTCCATGCCGGTGGCCGCCGCCGGCACCTGCCGGTCGGCGTCGATCAGGTTGACGACGGCCACCTCGCAGCCGGCGATGAAGGCGGCCAGCCGGGTGAGCGCCTCGAGATCGGGGTCGGTCGGGGCGTCGAGGATGCCGTACCGGTGCAGTGCCGCGAGGCGGCGGGCCTCGTCGGCCGGGATGGGGGCCGTCAACGTCGTTCTCCGCCTGGTGGCTGAAGCGGGTCGGCCAGGAACCTAATGCCATGGCGACCGCGGCCGGCGTGACCGATAGTTTCCCGACGATGGCAGCCATCTCCCTTCCTCACGTGGCCTCGGGCAAGGTCCGAGACATCTACGACGCCGGCGACGACCGGCTCCTCCTGGTGACCTCGGACCGCCTGTCGGCGTTCGACGTGGTGATGGCCGAGCCGATCCCGGACAAGGGCCGGGTCCTCACCGCCATGTCCGCCTTCTGGTTCGACCACCTGGCCGACGTGGTGCCCGGGCACCTCATCTCCACCGAGCTGGAGGACATGCCCGACGAGGCCCAGGACCCGTCGCTCGCCGGGCGGGCGATGCTGTGCCGCCGGGCCGACATGCTCTCGATCGAGTGCATCGTCCGGGGCTACATCACCGGCTCGGCCTGGAAGGAGTACAAGGCGTCCGGCACCATGCCCGGCACGCCGCTCCCCGAGGGCCTGAAGGAGTCCGACCGGCTCCCCGAGCCGGTGTTCACCCCGTCGACCAAGGCCGAGGTCGGCGATCACGACGAGAACGTGTCGTTCGACACGGCCGTCTCGCTGGTCGGTGCCGAGCTGGCCGAGAAGGCCCGCGACGTCTCGCTCGAGCTCTACCGCCGGGGTGCGGCCTGGGCCGCCGAGCGGGGGATCCTCATCGCCGACACCAAGTTCGAGTTCGGCCTGGTCGAGGGCGAGCTGGTCCTGGCCGACGAGGTCCTCACCCCCGACTCGTCCCGGTTCTGGTCGGCCGACGAGTGGGTGCCCGGCTCCACCCCACCGTCGTTCGACAAGCAGCCCATCCGCGACTACCTCGAGACCCTCGACTGGGACAAGACCCCACCCCCGCCCGCCCTCCCGGCCGAGGTCGTCGCCGCCAGCCAGGCCCGCTACGTCGAGGCCTACGAGCGCATCACCGGCCTGTCCTTGTCCGACTGGCCGGGCGCCTGACCCAGCCGGACCACGAGGTGCCACCACGAGGTGCCAGGCACCTCGTGGTCCTGGACCACGAGGTGCCAGGCACCTCGTGGTCCTAGGCGTCGGCCGGGGTCCACTCTGGGTCGCGGCCGAGCCAGGTGAGGATGTGGGACCAGCCGTCGGTGGCGTCGGTCGGGAGGGCGGGGGCGAAGACGGACTCGGGGGCGAGGCGGCCGTCGCCGTCGGGGATCAGGCCGAGCATGGGCTCGATGACCGCCACCTGGTCGGCGGGCGGGGTGAAGGGCCGGCCCAGGGCGCGGGTCACGTCCCAGGTGTGCACCACCGTGTCGAGCAGCTGGGCGCCGACCAACAGGCTGACCGGCAGCGGCCCGCCGGGAGCCAGCTCGACCTGGAGGACGGTGGTGTCGGGGTCGGCGCCGGCGAAGGCGGCCACGAGGGCGTCGGCCGAGGCGCGCCACGCTGCCGCCGACCAGGGCTGCGGGGCGTAGGCGGCCACCGGCGCGTCCCCGTCGACGACGGCGGCGGCGAAGCCGTGGTTCTGGCCGACCATGTGGGCCAGCAGGGCGGCCAGGTCCCACCCGACGCACGGGGTGGGGCGGGCCAGGTCGTCCGGGGTGATGGCGTCGATGTGCGTGGTCGCCCGGTCGAGGGCGGCGCGGTGGGCGGGTCGGAGGTCGGAGGTCATGTCCTCAGATAATCACCATCGAGGGATGATTGCAATGAGGTGATGGTCCCGGACCTAGGATCGGGACGTGCCTGCCGCCCGCGTCGACCTGCTCGCCTCCGTCCTGCCGCTGGCCAAGGCGCTGCGCCGGATCGAGGACGAGGCCGCCGCCAGTCACGACCTCACCATGTGGCAGTACGCCGTGCTCCAGGTCGTGGCGGCGGGGCCCGGTCGCAACCAGGCCGAGGTGGCGGCCCGCCTCGACTACAGCCGCAACCGCATCGTGGCCGACCTCGACGCCCTCGAGGAGCGGGGCCTCCTCGTCCGCCGCGCCGGCACCGACCGCCGGGCCAACGAGCTGGTGATCACCGACGACGGCACGGCCACGATGCATGCCGTCCAGGCCGCCATCCACCACGCCGAGGACGCCCTCCTCGCCCCCCTCTCACCCACCGACCAGGCCCACCTCCACCGCCTCCTCCCCCCGCTCGCCCGGGCGGCGAGGTCAACGAAGACGAGGTCGCCGAAGGCGACCTGACAGGCGACCACCCCTGGCGGCGACGACGTCGCCACCGCGACCAGCTACGCCAGCACTCCTCGTGAGGTGGGCGGCCGGATCGCGGCCCAGGCCGTGCGACGGCACCGGAAGCGGAGCGCAGCAGCGGAGGGAGCCCGGACGCGAGCGCAGCGAGCCCCGCACGACGGGAGCCATGGCGAGCACCGAACCGGAGCCGTCGCACGGCCCCCCACCCGTGAGGCCGTTC
This sequence comes from Iamia sp., assembly GCA_035318405.1. GTDB lineage: Bacteria > Actinomycetota > Acidimicrobiia > Acidimicrobiales > Iamiaceae > Iamia. Next base: position 10 of record DATHEV010000641.1, on the reverse strand, counting down.
GGAGCCCTAC
>DATHEV010000640.1:0-10668 GCA_035318405.1 Iamia sp. | reverse complement strand
CCATCCGACGACGAAGCCGACCACCGCCCCGACGACCGCGCCCATCGCCGCCCGCCGGCCCAAGGGCGCGAGGTGCTGATCGCCGTCCGGCACCCCACCACGATCAACCGGGCACAGGCTGTCGTCTACACCTGATCTGGGTGTAGAGGCCGCCGAGGGGCCGTCGTAGGTTCCGGACGAGGCTCCGCTCGCGCCGCAGGAGGCCGACCGCCGCATGGATCACATCAGCGCGCCGGCCGACCAGAGGCCCCTCGGGGTCGACCTGCTCCGGTCGCGCCCGCCGCGCCTGTTCGCCACCCCTGCCGACGAGCCCCGCGCCCGGCGGGTCGGCGACGCCATCCAGCTCGGTGCCTGCCTCTCGGTCCTGGCCGCCGTCACCTTCGCGGCGTCCCCCGCCCCGGGGTTCGAGAGGGCCGTCACCCGCTTCGTGGACGCCCTGCCCCCGTTCCTGGACACGGTCTGGCAGGTGCTCGCCGACGGGGCCGCGCTGGTGGCGCTCGTGGTGGCGGCCAGCCCGATCCTGCGCCGCCGGTGGTCGGTCGCCCGGGACGTGGTGCTCGCCGCCGTCGCCGCCGCCGCCCTGTGGCTCGTCGCCCGGCGCGGGATCGACGGTGCGGGCGGGGCCCGGTGGGAGGCGCTCACGGCGGCCGCGCCGCCCGCCTGGTACCCGTCGCTCCGCCTGGCGCTGGTGGCGACGATCGTTCTGACCGCGCTGCCCCACCTGACCCTGCCGATGCGGCGGCTCGGGCTCTGGGTCGTCGGCGCCGGGTCATGGGCCCTCGTCGCCCTGGGCGCGACGAGCGCCCTCGGGGCCGTCGCCGGGTTCCTCGTCGCCGGGTCCGCCGCCGCCGCCGTGCACCTCCTGCTCGGGTCGAGCGCGGGCCGACCCGGGCTCGAGCTGGTCCGCGACGCCCTGGCCCAGCTGGGTGTGGCGACCCGCTCGGTCGGGGTGGCCGATCGCCAGCAGGCCGGGGTCTTCGTGGTGGACGCCGTCGGGGCGACGGGTGACGACCTCGTGGTCAAGGTCTACGGCCGCGACGCCCAGGACACGGCGGTGGGGGCGACCCTGTGGCGTCGGGTCTGGTACCGCGAGGCCGGGTCGCCGCTCCGGGTCGGCCGCCTCCAGCAGGTGGAGCACGAGGCCTTCCTCACGCTCTTCGCCCGCCAGGCCGGCGTGGCCAGCGACCACGTCGTGACCGCGGGGGCGACCGCCTCCGACGACGCCCTGCTGGTGCTGCGGCGCCGGGGCGTGCTGCTCGCCGACGCCGAGGACGGCGGCGAGGCCGACGTCCCGGGGGGCGTGTGGAACCTCCTCCGCCGGCTGCACGATGCGGGCGTCGCCCACGGGCAGGTCGATGACCGCCACCTCCTCGTCGCCGACGGCGAGCTCGGCCTGGTCGACTTCCGCGGCGCCACCGTGGCCGCCACCGACGTCCAGCGGCGGACCGACGAGCTCCAGGCCCTCGTCACCACCGCCCACCTCGTCGGCCCCGACCGCGCCGTCGCCGCCGCCCTCGACGCGCTGGGCGTCGACGAGCTGACGGCGATGCTGCCCTACGTCCAGCGGGTGATGCTCACCCCTCGCCAGCGGCGATGGGTGGCCGACGGGGACCTCGACATCGACGGCCTCCGGGCGGAGGCGGCCCGCGCGGCCGACACCGAACCGCCCGACCTCATCGAGCTGCGCCGGGTCACCATCGGCTCGCTGGTCCGGTTCGCGCTGCCCGTGGTGGCGGTGGTCCTGCTGCTGTCCGAGCTCGCCGGCCTCGACTACGGCGAGTTCGCCAACCAGGTCCAGGACAGCACCTGGTGGTTGGTGGCGGTCGGGTTCCTGGTCACGCAGCTGCCCCGTCTCAGCCAGGCGGTCTCGACCATGGGCGCCTCACCCGTGCCCCTCCCGCTCGGCCCGGTGTACGCCCTCCAGCTGGCGGTCTCCTACGTCAACGTGGCCATCCCCACGGGGATGGCCCGGGTGGCGGTGAACGTGAGGTTCTTCCAGCGCCACGGCGTGCCCCCCGCCGCCGCGGTGGCATCGGGGGCGATCGACGGCTTCGGCGGCTTCGTCGCCCAGGCCGGCATCCTGGCCGGCCTGCTCCTCTTCACCGGGGCGTCGCTCGACGTCGACGTCGACGCCCAGGGCGCATTCGAGAGCGCCTGGCCGATGCTGGCCGTCGCGTTGGGGGTGGCGGCCACCTCGATCGCCGTGGTCGCCGTCGTCGGGCGGTGGCGGCGGTTCGTCGTCGGGTGGGCGGGCCGGCTGGGCCGGGAGGCGTGGCAGGCGGCGAGTGGCCTGCGCTCGCCCCGGCGCGTGGCCCAGCTGCTGGGCGGCAACCTGGCGACCGAGGTGCTGTTCGCCCTGGCGCTCGCCACCTTCGCCCGAGCCCTGGGCTCGCCGGTCGGGCTGGCGACGGCCCTGCTGGTGAACATCAGCGTCGCCCTCCTGGCCGGGTTGGTGCCCGTGCCCGGCGGCATCGGCGTGGCCGAGGGCGGTCTCACCTTCGGGCTGGTCCAGGCCGGGGTCCCCGAGGAGACGGCCCTGGCCACGGTCCTGCTCTACCGGATGGCGTCGTTCTACCTCCCTCCGATCTGGGGGTATGTCGCCCTGCGCTGGCTCGAGCGCAACGAGCAGCTCTGACGTGGCCGACAGCACGATCGTCTATCTCGTCCTGGGGGCGGTCGTGGCACTGTTCGTCTCGAACCGGCTGCCCGTCGAGATCGTCGCCTTCGCCACCGCGCTCTCGCTGTGGGCCACCGGCGTGCTGGACCTGGACCAGTCGCTGGCCGGGTTCGGCGATCCCACGGTGCTGTTCATCGCCGCCCTGTTCGTCGTCAGCGAGGCATTGGACGCAACGGGCGTGACGGCGGCGGTGGGCCACCAGCTCGTCGTGCGCGCCGGCGCCTCCCACCGGCGGCTGCTCGTGCTGATGATGCTGGTGGGCGCCCTCCTCACCTCGGTGATCAGCGTCAACGGGGCCGTCGCCGCCCTCGTGCCCGTCGTGGTGGTGACGGCGGTGCGGGTGGACGTGCCGTCCTCGCAGCTGATGATGCCGCTCGCGTTCGCGGCCCACGCCGGCTCGATGCTCGCCCTCACCGGGTCGCCGGTGAACGTGCTGATCTCCGAGGCGGCCGACACGACCGGTGAGGGCGCCTTCGGGTTCTTCGACTTCACCCTGGTCGGCGTCCCGCTGCTGGCCGGGACGGTCGCCATCGTGGTGCTCTTCGGCGACCGCCTCCTGCCGCACCGCAACGCCCGCGCCATGCCGCCCGACCTGAGCCAGCAGGCCAAGACCCTGAAGCGGCACTACCAGCTCGACGCCGGTTCATCGGAGGCCCTGTTCGACCGGCTCTCGGGCGTGGCCGAGGTGGTGATCCCGCCCCGCTCCGGCCTCATCGGCATGACCGCCTTCCCGGGGATGGTGACCGAGAGCGGCGACCTGGTGGTGCTGGCGGTGCACCGGAACGACCAGCCGGTCGGTCCCCGGGAGACCACCGTCCGGGCGGGCGACGCCCTGCTCCTCCAGGGCACGTGGGACGCGCTCGAGGAGAACCTCGCCGACCCCGGGGTGGTGGTCGTCGACGATCCCGACGCCGTGCGCCGCCAGGCCGTCCCCTTCGGGCGCGGCGCCCGGCGCACGCTGGCGATCGTGGCTGGCATGGTGGCGCTGCTCGTCACCGGGGCGGTCCCTCCGGCGGTGGCGGGCCTGCTGGCGGCGGGGGCCATCGTGCTGACGCGCGTGATCACGGTCGAGCAGGCCTACCGCGGGACCAGCTGGACGACGTTGGTCCTGGTGGGCGGGATGATCCCCCTGTCGACGGCCATGCAGTCGAGCGGCGCGGCGGACGAGCTGGCCGAGGTGCTGGTGCGCATCGTCGGCGACGCCGGGGCCTACCCGCTGCTGCTCGCGCTGTTCGTGATGGTGGCCGTGCTCGGGCAGCTGATCAGCAACACGGCGACGGCCCTGATCCTCATCCCGGTGGCCGTCTCGGCCGCCGTCGAGCTCGGTGTGTCGGCCCGGCCGGTGCTGATGTTCGTCTGCGTCATCTCGTCGGCCGCCCTCCTCACACCGGTGGCCACCCCGGCCAACATGATGGTGATGGGCCCGGGCGGCTATCGGTTCACGGACTACGCCAAGCTCGGCGGGCCCCTCCTCGCGTGGTACTTCGTCGTCGGCATCGGCCTCGTGCCCCTGATCTGGCGGTTCTGATGACCGCCAACATCTCGACCGGCCACCTCCCCGACCCGCCCGTGGTGCAGATGCTGCTGGCCGAGGGGCACGAGCGCGGCGCCGGCGTGCGCGACGGCGAGGTGGCCACGTACATCCGGGCCCTGGCCGAGACGCCGCCGGACCTCTTCGGCGCGTGCATCGTGTCCCGCGAGGGGCCGACCTACGCGGTCGGCGACGCCCGCCACCCCTTCTCGATCCAGAGCGTGTCGAAGCCGTTCGTCTTCGCCCTGGTGTGCGACGCCATCGGGCCCGAGGCGGCCCGGCAGCACCTCGGCGTCGACAGCACCGGGCTGCCGTTCAGCTCGGTGATGGCCATCGAGCTCAACACCGACCGGACCATGAACCCCATGGTGAACGCCGGTGCCATCGCGACCACCGGCCTCGTGCCCGGGACGACGGCGGGGGAGAAGTGGGAGCGCATCCGGTCCGGTCTGTCCGCGTTCGCCGGCCGGCCCCTGGAGGTGGACGCTGACGTGTACGCGTCCGAGGCGGCGACCAACCGGCGCAACCGGGGCATCGCCCACCTCATCGACAGCTACGGGCGGCTCGCGTTCGACCCCGACGAGTCCACCGACGTCTACACCCGGCAGTGCGCCCTGCTCGTGACGGCTGAGGACCTCGCCGTCATGGGTGCGACCCTGGCCGACGGCGGGGTCAACCCCCGGACCGGCGAGCAGGTCATCGCCGAGGAGACGTGCGCCCCGGTCCTGGCCGTGATGGCCACCGCCGGCCTCTACGAGCGGTCCGGGGCGTGGATGTACGAGGTGGGCCTCCCCGGCAAGAGCGGCGTGAGCGGCGGCATCGTCACGGTGGCGCCCGGCAAGGGCGGGATGGGGACGTTCTCGCCCCGGCTCGACGCCGCCGGCAACAGCGTGCGGGGCCAGATCCTGACCCGGTTCCTGTCCGACCGGCTGGGCCTGAACATCTACGCCTCGGCGGCCGTCGTACCCCTGCATCCGGCCCCGCCCTGAGACGGCGCGGCGCACCCGATCCGGGTGTGTTCACCGGTCGGGCAGCCGGTGTCCAATGGGTCGCCCCGCCCCGTCGAGCGGCTCGGCCTCGGCTTCGGAGGAACGTGCATGGCCACGCAGACGACCCCACCGTCGATCGACCCGGTGCCGTCGATCGCCCGGCTGGCGGCGACCAAGGTCGGGACCGCCCCCGACCGCGGCTCCGCCTCGTGCGTGGCGGTGCTCGTGGACGGCGACGACGGGCCGGTGATCGGGCTCGACCTCGACCGCGAGCGGCTGGCGGCGGCCGGGTTCGACGGGGCGCTGGGCGCCGCCCTCGTCGTGCCGAGTGGCGCCGACCCCACGATCGTCGCCGTCGGCCTCGGGCCCGCCGCCGATGTCGACGTCGACGCCGTCCGGACGGCCGCGGCCGCCTTCGCCCGGGCCGCGAGCGGGCATGGCGAGCTGGCGATCGGCCTCGGCGGCGTCCCCGGCCTCGCCGCCGCGAGCGGGGCCCAGGCCGCCGTCGAGGGCGCCCTGCTCGCCCGGTACGCCTACGACCCGCTCCGGTCCACGACGAGCCGACAGGCCCTGACCGGCCTCACGATCGTCAGCGATGACGAGGGCGCGGCGGCCGGGGCCGAGCGTGGTCGGGCCCTGGCGACGGCCACCGCCCTCGCCCGCGACCTGGCCAACACGCCGCACAGCCACATGACGGCCTCGATCCTCGGGGACGTGGCCGTGGCCGTGGCGGCCGACCGGGGCCTGGACGTCGAGGTCTTCGACAAGCCGGCGCTGGAGGCGATGGGGTGCGGCGGCCTGCTCGGCGTCAACCAGGGCAGCACCGAGCCGCCCCGGATGATCAAGCTGATCTACCGCCCCGATGGCGAGCCGAGCGGCCATCTCGCCTTCGTGGGCAAGGGGATCATGTACGACTCGGGCGGGCTGGCGCTCAAGCCGGGCGACGAGGTCCACGCCCAGATGAAGAACGACATGTCGGGGGCGGCGGCCGTCCTGGCCGCCATGGCCGAGCTCGCCGACGTCGGCTGCCGCAGCCAGGTCACCGGCTACCTGATGTGCACCGACAACATGCCGTCGGGCACGGCGCTGGCCCTCGGCGACGTCATCACCATGCGGGGCGGCACGACCGTGGAGGTCATCAACACCGACGCCGAGGGTCGTCTCGTCATGGCCGACGCCCTGGTGCTGGCGACCGAGGACGGGGTCGACGCCATCGTCGACATCGCCACCCTCACCGGGGCGTGCATGCGGGCCCTCGGCACCCAGGTCGCCGGGGTGATCGGCAACGACCAGGGCCTGGTCGACCAGGTGCGCCGGGCGGCCGACGCTGTCGGGGAGCCCGTGTGGCAGCTCCCGTTGGAGCCGCGCTACCGCCGCGAGCTCGACTCGACCGTGGCCGACCTCAAGAACCTCGGTGGTGCCAACGCCGGGGCCCTCACCGCCGGGCTGTTCCTGGCCGAGTTCGTCGGCGCCACCCCGTGGGCCCACATCGACATCGCCGGCACGGCCCAGTCCGCGGGCGAGGCCGGCTGGCAGACAGCCGGCTGCACCGGGTTCGGCGCCCGGCTCCTCGTGGCCCTGGCGGAGGGCTTCGCTCCGTGAACGCCCCGGTCGAGCCCGCCGCGGTCGAGCCGACGGAGGAGGAGCCGAAGAGCGGCCGGCTCCAGAAGGTCCTCGACGGCATCGAGCGGGTCGGCAACAAGGTCCCGCACCCCGCCATCATCTTCCTGGGCCTCGTCCTGCTGGTGATCGTCCTGTCGGCTGTGTTCGCCGCCTTCGACGTCAGCGTCACCTACGACGTCGCCGAGCCGGCCCCGGAGGTCGTCGAGGAGGAGTACGTCGGCGGGTCGGTCGTCCCCGAGGAGGCGCCGACCCTCGACGACTACCTCGAGGAGGACATCGAGATCCACGAGGAGACGACCGAGATCCGCAGCCTGCTGAACGGCGACGGCATCGCCTTCATCTTCTCGTCGTTCGTCGACAACTTCGCCGGGTTCAGCGTCGTGGCCGTGGTGTTCGTCGCCATGATCGGCGTCGGCGTGGCCGAGGAGGCCGGGCTGATGGCGGCCCTCATCCGCAAGCTGGTGAAGGTCGCCCCGGCCAAGCTGCTGACGTTCATCATCGTCTTCGTCGGCGGGCTGTCGAGCGTCGCCACCGACGCCGGCTACCTCATCCTCATCCCGCTCGCGGCCGCTGCCTTCCTGAGCGTCGGGCGCCACCCCCTCGCCGGGCTGGCCGCCGCCTACGCCGGCGTCAGCGCCGGCTTCGCCGTCAACGTGCTCCTCACACCGCTCGACGGGCTCCTCACCGAGGTGACCAACGAGGCCATCGCCATCGCCGACCCCGACCGGTCGATCGATCTCACCGCCAACCTCTGGTTCGCGATCGCGTCGACCTTCTTCGTCGCCGTCGTCGTGTCCCTCATCGCCGACAAGATCACCAGCCGCAGCCTGGGTCCGTACCGGGGCGAGGCCGTGGTCGCCGCCGATGAGGACGTGCCCGTGGGCGAGCCCCGGGGCCTGCGCTTCGCCTGGCTGGCCACGCTGGCCGGCTTCGCGGTGGTGCTGCTCCTGACGGTGCTGCCCGATGCCCCGCTGCGGAACCCCGAGACCGGGTCGATCTTCAACGACTCCCCGCTGATGGACAGCCTGATCTTCATCATCACGATGCTCTTCCTGGTGGCGGGCATCGGCTTCGGCCTCGGCGCCAAGACCATCACCAGCAGCGTCGACGTCATCAACGGCATCACCAAGACCTTCGCCGGCCTGGCCGGGCTGGTGTTCCTGCTGCTGCTGATCAGCCAGTTCATCGCCTACTTCAACTTCAGCAACATGCCGACCGTCGCCGCCGTGAAGATGGCCGACGCCCTCGAGAGCGCCGACATCGGGGCCCTCTGGCTGCTGATCGGGTTCATCGTCGTGATCTTGATCCTCGACCTGATCATCCCGGGCTCGCTGCCCAAGTGGGCGATCTTCGCCCCCATCTTCATCCCCCTCTTCCTCCGGCTGGACGTGGCGCCGCAGACCGTGCTGGCCGCCTACCGGCTGGGCGACTCGCCGATGAACGTGGTGACACCGCTGATGGTGTACCTGCCCTTCATCGTCCTGGTCGCCCAGCGCTACAAGCCCGAGGCCGGCATCGGCACGATCATCTCGCTGATGATCCCCTACACGGTGATCGTCCTCGTGACCTGGTTGATCTTCTTCGTGGTCTGGTACCTGCTGGGCATCCCCATGGGCCCGGGCTATCCCGCCACGCTCTGATGGAGACCTCGGCGGGGTCCCGTCTGGTCGGCGGCGTCATCGGCGTCGCCTGCATCCTGGGCGGGGCGGTGATGACCCTCCGGCCCTTCGAGGTGGTGGCCTCGCTCGTCGTGTTCGTCGCCGTCTACCTCGCCGTGTCGGGCCTCGGCGACATCGTCGAGGCGGGCGCCTCGGAACGGCCGTGGGGCGGACGGCTCGCCGGGGCCGCGCTGATCGGAGCCGCAGTCGTGGCTCTGGCGTGGCCCGATGTGACGGTGGGGGTCGTCGCCTTCCTGGCCGGCATCGCCATGATCATCGACGGCGCCGTCCGCCTCGGCGGCCTCGACGGCACGGGCGACACGACGGGGGCCCGGCTGCGCGGGTTCGCCAGCGTCGTGCTCGGCGTGCTGGCCCTGGTGTGGCCGACGTCGACGCTCCTCGTGGTGGCCGCCCTGTTCGGGATCCGGACCGTCGTGATCGGGGTCGGGTTCCTCGCCGCCGCGGTGGCCCCGGCCGAGGCCGAGGGGGCGCCGGCCGCCCCCGAGCCCGGCCGGTCGCGCCTGGCCGGGGCCGTCGGGGTCGGCGTGGCCCTGGTCGGCGGGCTGGCCCTGGCCGCCACCAGCGTGGCCATCCACGGCTGATCATGGGTGACGCCGTCGGCCAGGCCCTGCCCTTTGCGGTCGGCGTCGCCCTCAGCCCCCTGCCGATCGTCGGCATCGTGCTCATCCTGGTCGGCCGGCGCGGCGCGGCGGCCGGCTCGGCCTTGACGTTCGGCGTGTTCGCCGGCGTGGCGGCCCTCGGGGCGCTGCTCCTGGTCGTCGTCGGGCCGCGGGAGACGACCGACGACGGCGACCCGGCGACATGGGTCGGCTGGTTCCAGCTCGGCCTGGGCCTCGTGCTGCTGGTGCTGGCGGTGCGGGGCTTCCGGCGCCGGCCGACGGGGGAGGCCGCGGCCGAGCTCCCGCCGTGGATGACCGCGGTGGAGTCCTTCTCGCCGCCCAGGGCGGCCGGTGCCGGCTTCCTGTTGACCGTCGCCAACCCCAAGAACGTGGTGCTGGTGCTGGCCGGCACCACCGCGGTGGCCGAGACCGACGCCGCCGCCGTCGACCAGGTGGTGGCATGGGCCCTGTTCGCCGTCGTGGGCGCGCTCGGCGCCGGCCTGCCGCTGATGGTCTCGGTCGTGCGGGGCGAGCGGGCCACCGAGTCGCTCCTGCACCTCAAGAGGTGGATGACCGCCAACCAGAAGGCGATCCTGTGCGTGCTCCTCCTGGTGATCGGGGCCAACCTCCTGGGCGACGGCCTCTCGTCCCTGACCGGCTGAGCGCCCGGGCCGGGCACCTTCAGCGGGTCTTGCAACTGGACCACGTCGATGGGAGCGGGCCGGGTACCGTACGGTCAGCGAGAGGAACGATGTGGCGCGACGACGTGAGGATCTGAGTCCGGAGCAGCTGGCCCGGCAGGAGGGGCTGGATCGGTCGTGGGCGGGGGCGCAGCGGGACCTGGCGAACCCTGAGTTCCGGGCCTACCTCGAGGCGTCCATGCGGCGGATCGACGCGGGGGAGCCTGCTCCGATGCTGACGCGTGACGAGTTCCTGGCCCAGACCGAGATCCTCGACGAGTAGTGCCGCTGCGGGACGTCGGGGAGTACCACCGGTGGGTCGAGCGCGAGAGGCCGTCGGCCGATGCCCAGCGGGTGGCTCGTCACTTCCTGGCCGAGATCGGGGACGAGTCCTGGCGGTACCCGAGCGTGCCGATCGCTGAGCTGTCGGACCAGCCCGAGTACGAGGTGCGGCGGGCTGAGCTGACCGTGAAGGGGGAGCAGGCCCCGGTCGTCATCTGGTATTGGCACGTCTACGCGACGGACGCGATCGACATCCTGGCCGTCACCAACCGGTAACCCGAGCTCGGCGAGGGTACGGAGGATCGTTCGCCGTGTCGTCAGCCCGGGGGGGCGTCGCGTCACTACCACCACGGGAGTACACGATCGGTCGTGGACGGGACGACCTACCTCCGCGGGCGCAGCCCGAGAGGTCGTCCGCGGGGTGACGACACCGACCCTCCGAATCGTCACGATCGACAGGGAACGGCGAGACCTCGGAGGACGAGTTGACGACCAGGACGCAAGCAACGATCGAGACGAGGCCGGGCACCGCGGCGGCCGCCGTGCGCGACGCGGTGAAGGTCTACGGCGATGGCGACGCCAGCGTGCAGGCCCTCGCCGGCGTGAGC
>DATHEV010000639.1:0-3485 GCA_035318405.1 Iamia sp. | reverse complement strand
CCCGCCACTGGCACCAGGTCTCCAACATCGGGAAGATCCTCGACCCCGTCGCCGACCGGCTGCTCTTCTTCGTCGGCGGGATCGCCATCATCATCGACGGCAGCATCCCGCTGTGGGTGGCGTGGCTGGTGCTGATCCGCGAGGTGCTCGTCTCGGTGGCCACCGTGGGCCTGGCCCTGGCCGGGGCCAAGCGCATCGACGTCACCTGGTTCGGCAAGGCCGGCACCTTCGCCGTGATGTTCGCCTTCCCGCTGTTCCTCGCCTCCGAGGGCCAGCTCTTCTGGCGGGACGAGGCCCGCGTCATGGCGTGGGGGTTCGCCCTCCCCGGGCTGGTGCTCGGCTACATCGCCCTCGCCCTGTACGTGCCCATCGGGCTGACGGCGCTGCGCGAGGGCCGTGCCGCCCGGACGGGTGAGGCGGCCGACACGACGGACGGGACCAGCACCACCGCCTTGTAGGTTCGGCCGCAATGAAGGCCGTCATCATGGCGGGCGGCGAGGGCTCGCGCCTCCGCCCGCTCACCTCCCACACGCCCAAGCCCATGCTCCCGCTGGCCAACCGGCCGATGATGGAGCACATCGTGCAGCTGCTCCAGCGGCACGGCTTCGACGACATCGTCGTCACGGTGGCCTTCATGGCCAACAACATCCGCTCGTACTTCGGCGACGGCTCCGAGTTCGGCGTGCGGATGGTCTACGCCACCGAGGAGACGCCCCTCGGCACGGCCGGCTCGGTCCGCAACGCCAAGGACGTGCTCGACGAGCGCTTCCTCGTCATCTCCGGCGACGTCCTCACCGACATCGACCTGAGCAAGATCGTGGCCGAGCACGACGCCAAGGGGGCGATGGCCACCATCGGCCTGATCGCCGTCGACGACCCGCTCGAGTTCGGCATCGTGATCACCCGGGAGGACGGCTCGATCGAGCGGTTCCTCGAGAAGCCCACCTGGGGCCAGGTGTTCAGCGACACCATCAACACCGGCATCTTCGTGCTCGAGCCCGAGATCTTCGACTTCATCGCCGCCGACCGGCCGGTGGACTTCTCGGGCGAGGTCTTCCCGGCCCTGCTCGAGCAGGCCCAGCCCATGATCGGGGCCGTGGCCGCGGGCTACTGGGAGGACGTGGGCACGCTCGAGGCCTACGTCCGGGCCCACCGCGACGTGCTCGACGGCACCGTCAAGGTCGACGTGCCCGGCTTCCAGCTGCGCGACGGCGTGTGGCTGGGGGAGGGGGCCGAGGTCCACCCCGAGGCCGAGATCATCGGCAACGCCGTGATCGGCGCGGGGGTGCGGGTCGACGCCCGCGCCCGGATCGGTCCCTACGCCGTGCTGGGCCGCAACACCCGGGTCCGCTCGGAGGCGGTGATCGAGCGCTCCGTGGTCCACGAGAACGTGTACCTGGGCCAGGCCTCGCGCCTGCGCGGCTCGGTCGTGGGCCGATCGAGCGAGCTGCGCCGGGCGGCCCGGGCCGACGAGGGCTCGGTGCTGGGCGACGAGTGCTTCGTGGGCGAGGAGGCCGTCATCGGCGCCGGCGTGAAGGTGTACCCCTTCAAGACGATCGAGGCCGGCGCCACCGTCAACTCGTCGATCATCCTCGAGTCGCGCGGTGCCCGCAGCCTGTTCGGCCTGTCCCGGGCCACGGGCCTGGCCAACGTCGACATGACCCCCGAGCTGGCGACGCGGATCGCCATGGCGTGGGCCACCACGCTGCCGCGGGGCAGCACCGTCGTGACCTCCCGCGACTCCAGCCGGGCGTCCCGCATGCTCAAGCGGGCGCTGATGGCGGGGCTCAACGCCGGCGGCGTCGACGTCCTCGACCTCGAGGTGGCGTCGATGCCGGTCACCCGGTTCGCCATCCGCCAGCCCATCGTCTCGGGCGGCGTGAGCGTGCGGCTCGAGGGCGACGACCCCGACTCCATCGGCCTGCGGTTCGTCGACGGCGACGGCCTCGACATCTCCGAGGCGGTGCAGCGCAAGATCGAGCGCCAGTTCTCGCGGGAGGACTTCCGGCGGGTGCCGGCCGAGGACATCGGCGACATCGGCTTCCCGCCGCGCGTGCTCGAGCACTACACCACCGCCCTCGGCCAGATCGTCGACCTCGACGTGGTGCGGGCCGCCGGGTTCAAGATCGTCACCGACTACGGCTTCGGATCGACGTCGTTCACCATGCCGACGCTCCTGGCCAAGCTCGGGGCCGAGGTGCTGAGCGTCAACCCCTACGCCTCGACGCAGGGGGCCATGGGCTTCGTGCGCCAGCGCGGGGCCGAGTCCGCCGCCCCCCTCGTCACCGCCGCCGGCGCCCACCTCGGCGCCGTGCTCGACCCCGACGGCGAGCGGCTCACCCTGATCGACGACGAGGGCCGGGTCCTCTCCGACACCCAGGCCATGTTGGCCCTGGTCCGGCTGGTCGCCCCGCACATCGACGGCGAGGCCATCGTCGTGCCGGTCAACGCCACCATCCACGTGGCCCGGATGCTCGAGGACGCCGGCGTCGTCGTGCACGAGGCCAAGATGTCGTCGGCGGCCCTGATGGCGGCGGCCGAGGAGCCCGGGGTGGGCTTCGCCGCCAGCACCGACGGCGGCTTCATCCTCCCCGGCTTCCTGCCCGCCTTCGACGCCGCCGCCATGCTGGTGAAGCTGCTCGAGCTGCTGGCCCGCCACGACGTGCGGCTCTCGACGGTGGTCGACGACCTGCCCCGGCCCCACATCGCCCACGAGACCGTGGTGACCCCGTGGGAGCAGAAGGGCCTGGTCATGCGGTCGCTGGTGGAGCGGGCCGATCCGTCCCGGCTGGTGCTGGTCGACGGGGTCAAGGTGCTCCACGACGACGGCTGGGGCCTGGCCCTGCCCGACCCCTCCGAGCCCCTCACCCACGTCTGGGCCGAGGCCGCCACCGACGCCGCCGCTCGCGCTCGAGCGCAGGAATACGGCCGGCGGATTCGCCAGCTCGTGCGCTGAGGTGGAGCAGAACCCTCACGCAGAGGTCGAGGGTCCGGCTGAGGTAGGTTGCGGGCCATGAACCTCCCCGAGGACCTTCGCTACACAAAGGACCACGAGTGGGTGCGGGTGGAGGGCTCCCGCGTGCGGATCGGCATCACCGACTACGCCCAGGACGCCCTCGGGGACGTGGTCTTCGTCCAGGTGCCCGAGGCCGGTGTCGCGGTCGAGGCCGGGGCCACCATCAGCGAGGTCGAGTCGACGAAGTCGGTCTCGGAGATCTACGCCCCCGTCACCGGCTCGGTGGCGGCGGTGAACGCCGAGCTGGCGGATGCGCCCGAACGGCTCAACGAGGATCCGTACGGCGAGGGTTGGATCTGCGAGCTGGAGGTCAGTGACCTCGGCCAGCTCGACGACCTGCTCGACGTCGACGGCTACCGGAGCCTGATCGAGGAGTAGATCGTGGCCGAGACCGAGTGCGGCCGTTGCGGCCACCACAACGCACCAGATGCGAACTTCTGCTCGTCCTGTGGCGCCCCCATCGAGCACG
>DATHEV010000638.1:0-2585 GCA_035318405.1 Iamia sp. | reverse complement strand
CGAGCTGCTGCCGGTCACCATCCAGGGCTGGAAGCGGCCGGCCTTCCTGCACCGCGACGCCAAGCTGCCCCGCCGGGTGAACACCCGCGCCCTGGTCAGCCCGTTCGACTCGCTGGTCTGGGACCGCGCCCGGGCCCTGGCGCTCTTCGGCTTCGACTACCGCATCGAGATCTACGTCCCGGGGTCGCAACGCAGGTTCGGCTACTACGTCCTGCCGTTCCTGCTCGGCGACGAGCTGGTGGGCCGGGTCGACCTCAAGGCCGATCGCGCCGGCGGTGCACTCCTGGTGCAGAGCGCCTGGGTCGAGCCCGACCGGGACGACAACGAGGTGGCCGGCGCGCTGCTGGACGAGCTGCGGCTCATGACCTCCTGGCTCGGGCTCGACCGCCTCGTGGTCACCGGCGCCGGCGACCTCGGCCCGACCCTCGCCCGGTTGGCCTGACGGTGACTGCCTGCCATGCGTGGCGCTCGCACAGGGGTCGGGTAGACAGGCTCCATGCGGGATGACCGGTTCTACGGCGAGAGCGGGCACGACGATGCCCGGTCGCCGGGCGCCCGCGACCGGGATCGCATCCTCTACTCCCGGGCCCTCCACCGGCTGGCGGGCGTCACCCAGGTTCTGTCGCCGCTGGCGTCGGGCTCGGTCCACAACCGGCTCACCCACTCGCTCAAGGTCGCCCAGATCGCCCGCCGGCTGTCCGAGGCCCTGGTGCGCGCCGCAGCCGCCGATGCCGACCTCGCCCGCGCCATCGAGATCCTGGGCGGGCTCGACCCCGAGGTGGCGGAGGCGGCCGGCCTGGCCCACGACATCGGCCACCCTCCGTTCGGCCACCTGGGCGAGCGGTCCCTCGACCAGCTGCTGCTCGACGTCGGCGACGACGAGGGGTTCAACGGCAACGCCCAGGCCTTCCGCGTGCTCGTCGCCCTCGACCACGACCGGGCCGAGCCCGGGCTGAACCTGACCCGGGCGACGCTGCGGGCCAACCTGAAGTACCCGTGGTACCGGGGCGACGGCGCGGTGGGTCCCGACGATGCTCGGTGGGCGGCGTGGGGCGCCTACGCCAGCGAGCGCAAGGCGTTCGAGTTCGCCAGCGCCGGGGCGCCGACCGGCGGGCGGTCGCTCGAGGCCGAGATCGTCGACTGGGCCGACGACATCAGCTACGCCGTGCACGACGTCGAGGACTTCACCGCCGGCGGGGCCATCCCGCTCGTCGCCCTGGAGGCCGACGCCGACGAGCGCGAGCGGTTCCTGGCCCTGGCCGACGCCGGAGCGGTCGACCCGGCGGCGATGGGCCACGGCCTCGACGTGTTCCTCGAGCTCAGCCGGTCGCGGCCCGCCGACGTCACCCGGTGGCCGGCGTTCCGGGCCGGCGGCGCCATGCTCGACCGCCTGATCAACGAGTTCGTCGTCGAGCACGATGGCCCGCCCCGCGCCACGGTGACACCGCTCGCCGCCGCCACCACCCAGGTGCTCAAGCAGCTGACGGCGGTGTACGTGCTCGACGAGCCCGCCCTCGGCGTCGTCCACGACCACCAGCACGACCTGATCGCCGACCTCTTCGGGCTGTTCGTCGAGCAGGGCGCGGGCGCCCGCGCCGCGGCCGACGTCATCGCCGGGCTGGACGACCGCGAGGCCCTCGCCCGCCACGCCTCGCTCTTCGGCCCGTCGCTGGCGACCCGCATCACCACCCTGACGACGCTCACCCCCTCCGAGGGCGACGAGCGACCGCCGGCGCTGGCCACCGCCCTCGCCGCCGGCCGCGCCGCCCGCCGCGCCACCACCGGCTGACGAAGGCGCTCAGTGGCCTTCAGGCCAGAACCCAGCCGACGAGCAGCCACGTGAAGACGCTGACACCGATGACCATGCCGATCGCGCTCGCCCGCGTGCTCCACAGGGCGAGGGAATCCGGCCATCCGGTGACGCTGGGCGCCACCAGCGCCAGCACCGAGGTCACGACGGCCAGTCCCATCCCGGTGAAGCCCACGACCATGAGGACCTTGCCTCGCGACGACAGGGGCGGGGCGTGGATCAGCACGAGCACGGCGAAGGCGATGACGGGGATCGCCGCGGGTCCCAGGATTCGGGCCGTGCGCTCGACGCGTGTCTCCAGGTCTGCGGCGGGCATCGTCAGTCGCCCATCGCCTCGACGACGTCGGACCACCAGCCGTGCGGGCACGGTTGGTGGCCCGTCGGAGGGCGGCTGGACGGGACGTCGTCCACGATGATCTCGTCGGCCTCGACGATGAGGGTGACGTCGTCGGTGGTCCGGAGCGTCGGGCCGCCGAGCAGGATCTCGAAGGTCGCGGCGCCGCTCTGGCGAGCCTCCATGCTGCGCGAGGCTGTCTCGGCCACACGCTGGATGATGAAGCCCGTCTCCCAGTCATCGAAGGTCTCGGAGAGCTTTCCGTCGATCGGCTCCGCCAGGGCCAGGATGAGTCGGCACGTGCCGTCGGTGAGGCCGACCAAGGTCGCCACGCCCTTCTGGTCGACGGTGAGGCGCGGGCTGACCGTGGCGGTCTCGCCGGTGCGTACGAGGGTCTCAACGGGACCCGTGAAGGGAGCGAGGACGGGCACGGACTCGGCG
>DATHEV010000637.1:0-7919 GCA_035318405.1 Iamia sp. | reverse complement strand
CCTGGTGGCGGGTCCTGCCGGGCGACGGCCGGGTCTACTGCTCCCACGCCCCGACGCAGGTCCCCCATCTCGAGGCCGAGGGCCACCGGGTCGACGAGCACCGCCGGGTCCACGCCGTCGGGCGCTGATACGGGGTTCGGGCGGGAGCGCGGCGTCGCTACCCTCGCCCTCGTGCCCGACGACGTGCCCACCGCGACCATCACCGTGCGCCCGGCGAGGACCGAGGAGGCGGAGGCCATCGGCGTCCTGACCGAGGCGGTCTACCGCGACGGGGGCTTCCTCGACGACGACGAGGACTACGTGACGCACCTCCTCGACGGTGCCGGCCGGGTGCGCGACGCGCTGGTGCTGGTGGCGGATCTCGACGGGAGCGTCGTGGCCTCGGTGACGCTGGCCGAGCCGGGCACGACGTGGTCGGAGATCTCCCACCCCGACGAGCTGGAGGTGCGGATGCTGGCCGTGGCCGAGACGGCTCGGCGGCGAGGCATCGCCGACCTGCTCATGGACGAGGCCGAGGACCACGCCCGCCGGCAGGGGCTGGCCGCCGTGGTGCTGTCGACCGAGCCGATCATGGAGGCCGCCCACCGTCTCTACGAGCGCCGGGGCTACGTCCGCCAGCCGGAGCGGGACTGGGACGTCGAGGGCTTCCCCCTGATCGCCTATCGCCTCGCCCTGGGATGACGGGTCCGGCCGCCGCCGCCGCCGTCCGGCGCGACGGCCCCAAGCCCGTCTGATCCCTCAGACGACGCGCTGGCCGGCCTTCCAGACCTGCTCGACGCGGTCCTTGAGACCGGCGAAGGCGAGGGCGTCGCCGTCGATCACCACCAGGTCGGCGTCCTTGCCCTCCTCGACGGTGCCCCGCTGGTCGTCGACGCCCAGCAGACGGGCCGCCTGCTGGGTGGTCGACCGGAGGACCTCCGTCGGGCTCTGGCCGCCGGCCTGCATGAGCTCGAGCTCGCGGAGGTTGTCGCCGTGGGGGCCGACCCCGGCGTCGGTGCCCATGGCGATCTTGACCCCGGCCTCGACGGCCCGGCGGAACGAGGCGGCGTGGGCGTCGACCACCATCCGGGCCTTGTGGACCTGGGCCACGGTGAGACGGGCCCCGGCGTCGACCGACTCCAGCACCCAGAGGGGGGCGATGAGCGTCGGGACGAGCCACGTGCCCCGGTCGAGCATGAGCTCGATGGCCTCGTCGTCGAGGTAGATGCCGTGCTCGATCGATCGGATCCCGGCCCGCACCGCGTTCTTGATCCCGTCGGTGGCCTGGGCGTGGGCCATCACGAACTTGCCGGCCGCGGTGGCCTCCTCGACCAGCACGTCGAGCTCGGACGGCCGCAGATGGGCGCGCTTGGGGTCGCTCAGGGGGCTGAGCACGCCGCCGCTGGTGGCGACCTTGAGGACGTCGGCGCCCTCGCGGATCAGGGTGCGGACGATCGTCCGCATCTCGTCGGGCCCGTCGACGACGGCCTGGGGGTGGCCGGGGTAGCCGGGGCTCATCAGCGGGATGTGGAGGCCGCACCCGAAGTGCTCGTCGCCGTGCCCGCCGGTCTGGCTGATCATCTCGATGGCGATCTGCATCCGGGGCCCGGGGATCATCCCCTCGTCGACCGCCCGGCGGACGCCGGCGTCGGCCCCGGCGGCGTCGCGGACGCTGGTGATGCCGGCCTCGAGCGTGCGCTGGAGGCTGCGCGCGGCGATGAAGAAGCGGTACGAGAAGGGCTCCTGGATGGCGGCCAGGACGTCGAAGCCGTCGAAGGTGACGTGGACGTGGCAGTCGAAGAACCCGGGCAGCAGGGTCTTGCCGTCGAGGTCGACGGACGTGTCGCCGTCACCCGTCCCGGGGGCGCCCACGTGGGCGATGTGCTCGTCGTCGATCACCACGTCGGCCGGCGCCGGGTCGGTGCCCGTGCCGTCGAAGAGGAGGCCGCCGTGGAAGAGGATCCGCGCCATGCCTCCGTGTTACACCGCGCGAGCGCCCCTCGTCACCCGAGGGGCGACACCGCTACCAGGTGGTGCGGGAGGCCTTGCAGGTCACGCAGAGGGTGGTGGTGGGCAGCGCCTCGATGCGGGGAGCACCGATGGGGCCGCCGCAGGACGTGCACGTCTTCCAGTCGTCGTTCTCCGCCCGCCCCAGGGCGACCTCGATCTCCTCGAGGAGCTTGCGGTCCTCGGCGATCTGGGCCCGGATGCGGTCGCGCTCGACGAAGGTGCCGTCCGACTCCGACCCGCCCTCGTCGTCGCCCGAGCCCACGTCGGTGCCGACCTCGGCGAGGGCGTCGTAGTCGCTCGTGAGCTGCTCGAGACGCTCGACGGCCTCGTCACGCAGGGACTCGAGACGCTTCTGGTGGCTGGTGACGTTGAGCTTCGTGGCCATCTCTCGGTGCTGTTCCTCGCTGTCTGGGGCAGGGCAACCTACCGCCGCCGGGCCCCGGCGGCGCGATCGGATCCGTGAACAGCCTGTGACCACGACCGCGGGCGGGGCCCTTGACCTCATCCGGGCTCGACGTCCTACGGTCGCCGCGTGCCCATTGCCGCCGTCCCCCGGTTCCACGTGTTCGGATCGTCGACCCCGACACCCCCGTCCGAGCGCACCCTCTACGTCGACGGCTCGGCCGGGTCGGCCTACCGGCCCGAGGTCGACCTGGAGCTGAGCCACTGGGTCCCGACCACGACCCCCGCCCGCTGGGCGGCCGACACCTCCACCGAGATCTGCCTCCGCTTCCTGGCCGACCCGCCGGCCGACGTCGACGCCTACGACCTGGCCGTGAACAACCACGTCGACGTGGACGGCATCCTCTCGGTCTTCTGCCTGGTCCAGCCCGAGCTGGCGCAGGCCCAGCGGGATGTGGTGATCGGCGCCGCCGAGATGGGCGACCTGGCGGCGTGGGCGGACTGGCCGTCGTTCCGGCTGGCCCAGGAGCTGACGCTGCACATGGGCGGGTTCGGCGCCCCGGGCCGGGACCCGCTCGACACCTACGCCGCGGCGTTCGACCTCATCCCGTCGGTCCTGGCCGACGCCCACCCCGCCCCCGCCTCCGTGGTCGCCGGCTGGGAGGGACTGGCGGCCCAGGCCGAGGCGCTGGACGGGGACGGCCCGGTGCGGGTGACCGAGCACGGACCCCGGCTCGTCGCCTACGCCCTCCCGGAGCTGGACGACCACGCCCGCGCCGCGGCCCTGCTGGTGCCGCCCTTCAACACGGTGATCGACGAGGCGGCCTGGCTGTGGCCCCACGCGAGGAACCGCCGCCACGGCCAGGCGCTCCACCTGGTCTCGGTGCCGGCCGACGGCGGCTGGCTCCACGACCTCTGGCTGCCGGGCTACGTCTGGGCCCACACCCCGGACCGGTGGCGGCCGCCGATGCTGGAGAACCTGGGCACCTCGAACACGTGGCGCATCCACCCCGAGCCGCTGGCCGGGATCGTCGCCGCCCTCCAGACCGACGAGCAGCGGCCGGGCACCTGGGTGGTGGCCGAATCGATCGACCCGTTCGCCGCCGTCCCGGGCCGGAGCTTCCCGGTGATCGTGTCGTTCCTCGACGACGGCAACCGGCCGACCCCGAGCGCGCACCCGCCCCACGAGGTGGCGGAGCGGCTGGCCCCCGCCCTCGCCGAGGCCTGAGCGGCTCCTGTTCGTCCAAGACGGGGGAGGGGGGCGGGCGTAGCCTCGGGCCATGGCCACCGAGGACGAGGTGCGCCGGATCGCCCTGGCGCTGCCCGAGACCATCGAGAAGCCGTGGTTCGGCTCGCCCGGGTTCCGGGTGAAGGACAAGGGCTTCCTCCGGATCCGCTCCGAGGCCGAGGGCGCTCTCGTCTGCTTCGTGGCCGACCTGGGCGAGAAGGAGGTCCTGCTGGCGTCGGACGAGCGGAAGTTCTTCACCACGCCCCACTACGACGGCTACCCGACGGTGCTGGTGCGGCTGGAGGAGGTCGCCGTGGACGAGCTCACCGAGCTGATCACCGACTCGTGGCTCACCAAGGCGCCCAAGCGGGTCCTGAAGGCGTACCTGGACGCCCACCCCGAGGCCCGGGACGACGCCTGACGGCCCGACGGCTGAGGGTCAGCCGACCTCGCGCAGGTCGATCACGAAGATCAGGGTCTCGTCGGGGGCGATGGCGGGGGGCGAGCCCTCGGCCCCGTAGGCCAGGTCCGACGGGATCACCACCAGGCGACGGCCGCCGACGGCCATGCCCTCGACGCCCGTGGCGAAGCCCTCGATCAGGGAGCCCGGGGTCAGGTCGAACGTCGCCGCCTGGCCCGAGCGGTAGCTGGCGTCGAACACCTCGCCGGTCGAGCAGGAGACGCCCACGTAGTCGACGGTCACGGCGTCGCCCTCGGCGGCGACCGCACCGTCCCCGACGACCTCGTCCTCGATCACCAGCTCCGTCGGCGGCGGGCCGACCGGGACGGCGACCTCGGGGGCGCCCTCGCCGGCGTCACCGGTCATCTCGACGCAGGGCAGCCCGGCGGCCGACCCGGCCGACGCGCTCGCCTCCGTGGAACCGCTGCCCTCGAACCCGGCGTCGCCGTCCTCGGACTCGCCGCACCCGGAGTCCTCGCTGGTCGGCCCGTCGGCCGCCGCCAGGGCGCAGATCTCGGCCGTGGCCGGCGGCGGCTCGATCGGGTCGTCCTCCGGGCCCACGGCGACGGTGACGGCGCTCAGGTCGGGCGCCAGCACGATGTCCGCGAAGTCCTGGGTGATGATGCGGTCGGGCTCGGCGCCCTCGGCCGCGTCCAGGGCGCTGTCCCACTGCCCGACCCGGACGACGGCATCGTCGCCGTCGCACCCCTCAATGGCGTCGGCGTCGGCCAGCTGGAGGCCGTCGGCGTCGAGCTGGGCCCCGATCTGGTCGAGGAAGACCCCCAGGGTGGCGTCGGCCCCGGTGGCCTGGGCCACGAAGGGGTGGACGTGGATCAGCCCGTCCTCGTGGGTGTGGATGCCGAGGGCGTCGGCGCCCCGGTCGGCGGCGGGGGGCAGGACCTCCCCACACGCCTGGAAGGCGTAGGCGACGTGCCAGTGCTCGCCCGTCTCGGGACCCTCGGCCCCGGCCGAGGGAGCCTGCCCGTCCGACGTGACGGCGTCGTCGGCGTCGTCACCGCACGAGGCCAGGGCGAGGAGGAGCGTCAGCCCGGCGAGGGGGACGAGGATCGAGCGCAGGCGCATGGGGGCCGACGGTAGGTGCCGCGACACCATCGCGACGGGTCAGGTCCCGCGGCGGCCCGACCCGACGGGTCAGCACCGAGGTTCAGTCGGCGAGGCGGCGGCGGAGCTCGACGTAGACGGTGGTGCCCACCATGGCCTCCAGCTCCTCGCCCAGCGACTCGACCACGGGCCGATCGCCGACGTAGGGCTCGGGCTCCTCGGTGCAGCACCACGCCATCTCGTCGCCCTCCTCGTTCCAGTCGGCGCGGGTCCAGCCCCGCACGGTGGCCACCTCGGTGTCGGGCGCCGCGCCGTCGGCCCAGTCGACCTTGAGCGGGAGCTGCCAGCACACCGACGGCTTCCACTCCAGCGGCGGCTCGTCGGCCTCGACGGCGGCGATGTGCAGGGCGCACCCGGCCCCGCCGGCGAACCCGGGGTGGTTGAGGAAGATGCAGGCGCCGTCGACCACCCGGGTGCTGAGCTTGCGCTCGTCGGCGAAGATCCCGTCGGCGGCCGCCTCCTCGTGATGCTGGAACAGGTGGGGGTCGAGCATCGCCGCGTAGGCGCTGACCATGGCCCCCTCCTCGGGACCGTCGAGCTCGGCGCCGACCGAGCAGCACCCCTGCTCCAGCTCGGGGGTGGGTCGGTCGAGGATGCCCTTGCAGCCCTGGCCCCAGATGCAGGTCCAGTTCGACGTCAGGAACGACCGCTCGAAGCGCCAGGTGACGTCGCCGTCGGCGATCTCCACATGCGTCTCCTCGGCCACCCCCCGAGGCTACGAGCTCGATGTCACCGGGACGCGGCGCGGCCGGGCGCCTCGAGGGCGCCCGGCCGCGACGGGGTCGATCGGGTCGATCGACGATCAGTGCGGGGTGCGTCTAGCCCAGAGTCATCCCCGTGACGCTCGCGGGCTGACCGGCCCATGAGGCGAACGGGGCGCTGCAGCTCGCCACGGTCATGTTGCCGACCGAGGCGCCGCTGATGGTGATGCCCCCAAGCGTGAAGGTGTCCAGGTCGGTCGTGCTCGTCAGAGTGCCGGTGAAGGCGATCCGGACGTTGACGACGCAGGCCAGGTCGTCCTTCGCACAGTCGTCAGTGGCGATCCGGTAGATCCTCGCCTGGAGGATGATGTGGTTCGGCCCGAAGGAGGCGACGTTGTAGATCCAGGTCGGCGGACCGGCCGTGGTCACCGCGTAGGTCACCTGCGGGGTCGTCTGGTTCAGGATGAAGTAGTCCGCCTGGTACCACTGGCCCGTGGGCGGGGTGCCCAGCTGGAACATGCTGCTCCAGGCGGGCGGCACCGGCGTCGGCGGTGCAGATGGCCCGAAGAACCGAACGGTCCCGGCGAACTCGTTGCCGAGGACCTCGACCTTCAGGTTGTCAGCCTTCTCGGGGCACGGCGGGGGATTGCCACCCCCGGGGCCGAGGGGGAAGGTGTTGCCGGCCGCGGTGAGCGTGCCGCCGGTGATGGTCAGACTGACCGTGTTGGCTGACGCTGGGGTGGCCAGGGCCAGGAAGAGGCAGAGGGCCGTCGCCAGGGCGACGGATCCTCTCTTGACGGGATTGCGCATGAGCACTCCTTTGGGTGTCGGACGAGCCGACGACCCGTCACGGATCGGCGGCCTGCACGCCACAAGGGCACACCCCGGCTTGCACCAGAGGCGCGATGTGACAGGCTCAGCCATACGGCGTGGTTCGCAGGATGGCCGGTCCCCGGCCGCTCGATCACCCCGGCCCGCGGAGGGGGCGAGGCTACGAAGCGGCCTCGCCGGTGGGGCACCGGTGGACGGCGCCGATCCGGGCCATGTGGGCCTCGCCCCACGCGTTGAGCGGCTCGAGCGCCTGGTTGAGCTGCTCGCCCAGCTCGGTGAGCGAGTACTCCACCTTGGGCGGGACCTCCCGGTAGACCTCGCGGTGGACGATGCCGTCGAGCTCCATCTGACGGAGCTGCTGGGTGAGCATCTTCTCGCTGATGCCCGGCAGGTGCCGCCGGAGGTCGCCGAAGCGACGGGTCGCGACGTGCAGCTCCCACAGGATCAGCGGCTTCCACTTGCCCCCGATGATGTCGACGGCGGCATCGAGACCGCAGGTGTACTCGGATCCGTTCGTGGCCACGCCCAAAGCATACCGATCAGTGGGTACCTGACGAGAAGGTGGGTACTTGACCATTCGACAGCATCGCCGGACGATCGTCGGGTGGGCCACGATGCGAAGGAGACGGCGATGGCGAACGACACGGAGACGGTGACGGTGATCGGGCTGGGCGTGATGGGGGCGGCGATGGCGGACACCCTCCTGGATGCCGGTGCGCCGGTGACGGTGTGGAACCGGACCCCCGGTCGGGCCGACGGGCTGGTGGCGCGGGGCGCGGTGGCGGCTCCGACCGCGGCCGAGGCCGCCCGGGCCAGCGACCTGGTGCTGCTCGCCGTGGTCGACGCCGAGGCGGTCCACGCCGTGCTCGACGCCCTGGGCGACGCCGTCGCCGACACCACGGTGGTGACCCTCGCGACGGTCACGCCGAGCGCCGCCCGGGCCATCGCCGAGCGGGTCGAGGCCGCCGGGGGCCGCCCGCTCACCGGCGTGATGATGGCCGTGGCCACCCAGGTGGGCACGCCCGAGGCGTCGTTCCTCTACGGCGGTGCGCCGGAGGTGTTCGCCCGCCACGCGGCCACGCTGCGCACCGTCGCCGGGGCCAGCACCCTGCTGGGCGACGACCACGGCCTGCCCGGCCTGTACGACACCGCCCTGCTCACGCTCCTCTACGCCACCATGACGGGC
>DATHEV010000636.1:0-4566 GCA_035318405.1 Iamia sp. | reverse complement strand
CCCTTGAGCCAGCTCACCAGCGCCGAGTCGGCCGCCTGGGCCACGTTCGTGCCCGGCCCACCGGGCACCACGACGATGTCGGGGCGATCGACCGCATCGAGGCCGGTCGCCACGTGGAGGTGGAGCAGGCCCATGTCGTCGGACACGGTGCCGGGTTCCGCCGTGACCAGCACGACCTCCACACCGGGGACGTTGGTGAGGACCTGGTAGGGCCCGACGAAGTCGAGGGCGGTGAACCCGTCGTAGAGACCGATGGCGACCTGCATGGTGTTCTCCTGGGTGTCGGGTCAGGCAGAGAGGCGGTTGAAGTGCTGGCGGTAGGCGGCCGGCGTGGTGCCGACCCGGCGGCGGAAGGCCCGGTGCAGGACCTCGGGCGAGCGCAGGCCGACCTGGCGGGCCACGGCGCCGACGGTGAGGTCCGAGGTCTCGAGCAGCCGGCGGGCGGCCTCGATGCGGAGGGCCTCGACGGCGGCGGCCGGCGATGCGCCGGTCTCGGCCCGGAAGGCCCGGCCGAAGCTGCGGACGCTCATGTCGCAGCGACGGGCCAGGGTGGCGACGGACAGGTCGTCGTCGAGGTGGTCGGGCAGCCAGCGCTGGAGCTCGACCAGGATCGGGGTGCGGGCCGGCTCCGACGAGAGCTGGGCGCTGAACTGGGTCTGGCCGCCGGGCCGGCGGACGAAGACCACCAGCCAGCCGGCCACGGCGTGGGCCACCTCGGCCCCGTGGTCGTGCTCGACGAGGGCGAGGGCCAGGTCGAGGGCGGCGGTGACCCCGGCCGAGGTCCACCGGTCGCGGTCGTGGACGTAGATCCGGTCGGGGACGACCTCGACCTCGGGATGGCGGGCCGCCAGCTCGTCGCAGCTCGCCCAGTGCGTCGTCGCCCGGTGGCCGTCGAGGAGGCCGGTGGCGGCCAGCAGCTCGGCGCCGGTGCAGACCGACGTGACGCGGGTGGCGCGTTGCCCGACGGTGCGCAGGTCGGCGACGAACCCGGGGTCGCGGGCCGCGGCGCGGGTGCCGAGACCGCCCACCACCACGAGGGTGTCGATGAGCGCGCCGCTCTTGGCGATCACGTCCAGGCCGACGTCGGGGACGATCTGGATGCCGCAGTCGGCCCGCACGGGCCGACCCTCGGCGGTGGCGGTCACGAGCTCGTAGCCGGGGTCGATGCCGACGAGCGTCGCCAGGCGAAAGGCCTCGGCCGGGCCGGCCAGGTCGAGCAGGTTGCACCGGTCGGGCACGACCAGCAGGACGACGTGGGGCTCGCGGTCCGGGCCGATCGTGGTCATGACGCCATCCTGGCGACCGGGTCCGGCGGCGTAAAGGTCCAGAACCTGATGATCTCGGCCAGGACGTCAACACCCCTCCACCCCCGATGACCTGCGGAGAACCGTCGGGCGTCGAATCGCTGGCGAATCGACGCCCGACGCTTCCGGCGACACCGAGCGCAGGGAGGATGGGGGGCCATGCCGTGCCGGATCTGCAAAGTTGCAGATCCGGCATGTTCTCGCCAGGATGACGGGATGCCCGCC
This sequence comes from Iamia sp., assembly GCA_035318405.1. Classification (GTDB taxonomy): domain Bacteria; phylum Actinomycetota; class Acidimicrobiia; order Acidimicrobiales; family Iamiaceae; genus Iamia. The sequence goes on along the minus strand of DATHEV010000636.1, from coordinate 3,037 downwards.
GGACTCCGCGAACGCAAGAAGGCCGAGACCCGGCAGGCCATCAGCGCCGCCGCCCTCGACCTGGCCCTGACCCACGGCCCCGGGGGCGTCACCGTCGACGACATCGCGGCGGAGGCCGACGTCTCGCCCCGGACCGTCTTCAACTACTTCGCCACCAAGGAGGAGGCCATCCTCGGTGTCGATCCCGAGCGCCGGGCCGACATCCTGGACCGCCTGGCCGAGCGCCCGGCGGACGAGCCGCCGCTGATGTCGCTGCGCTACGCCATGCGCTTCGACGACGACGCCGATCGGGCCGTGTCCTGGCGCACCCGGGCCCGCCTGGCCCGCGACCACCCCCAGCTCCAGAGTGCCTACGTGGCCAGCTTCGCCAGCCTCGAGAACGACCTGACCGTGGTGCTGGCCGGCCGGCTCGACCTCGACCCGAGGACCGACCCGTACCCCCGTCTGGTGGTCGCCGTGGCCCTCGCCGCCCTGCGCGTCGCCGTCCAGAACGCCATCGACATCGACCAGGTCGCCACGCTGACCGACGTGCTCGACCGGGCCTTCGCCGCCGTCGCCGTCGGCCTCCCGGCCCCCCGCAACCGGCCGTGACCACGACCACCGAGCCCTCCGCCGCGCCCTCCCCCCCGGACCCCGGCGAGGACGTCAACGCCGCCGGCTACACCCACAAGCGGGTGGTGGTGATCTTCAGCGCCCTCATGCTGGGCATGGTCCTGGCCGCCCTCGACCAGACCATCGTGGCCACCGCCCTGCCCACCATCGTGGGCGACCTGGGCGGGCTCGACCACCTGGCCTGGGTCGTCACCAGCTACCTGCTGGCCACCACCGTGTCGACGCCGCTCTACGGGAAGCTGGGCGACCTCTTCGGCCGCAAGACCCTGTTCCTCGTCGCCATCGCCATCTTCGTGGGCGGCAGCATCCTCTGCGGCCTGGCCACGTCGATGCCGACCCTCATCGCCTTCCGGGCCGTCCAGGGCCTCGGCGGCGGCGGGCTCATCGTGCTGGGCCAGGCGATCATCGCCGACGTCGTCAGCCCCCGGGAGCGGGGTCGGTACCAGGGCATCTTCGGCGCCTTCTTCGGGGCGTCGAGCGTGGCCGGCCCGCTGCTCGGGGGCTTCTTCACCGACAACCTGTCCTGGCGCTGGGTGTTCACGATCAACATCCCGCTCGGGCTGCTGGCCTTCGCCGCCGCCTGGTTCGTGCTGCCGGCCTCGCCCCGACGGGAGCGGGTCCGCATCGACTACGCCGGCGCCGCCGTCCTCTCGGTCGCCATCACGCTGATCGTCCTGGTGACGACCTGGGGCGGCAACGAGTACGCCTGGGCCTCGCCCACCATCGTCGGCATGGGCGTCGCCAGCGTCGTGCTCGCGGTGTCTTCGTCGCCATCGAGCGGCGCGCCGACGAGCCGCTGCTCCCCCTGCGCCTCTTCCGGGTCCGCACGTTCAACCTGTCGAGCGGCATCGGCCTGATGATCGGCATGGCCATGTTCGGCGTCATCAGCTTCCTGCCGCTCTTCCTCCAGACCGTGAACGGGGCCTCGGCCACCGACTCGGGCCTGCTGCTCGCCCCGCTGATGCTCGGCCTGCTGGCCAGCTCGATCCTCGCCGGCCGATCGGTCACCAAGACGGGGCGCTACCGACGGTTCCCCATCGCCGGGTGCGCCATCACCGGCGTCGGGATGTTCCTGCTGTCGACCCTCGGACCCGGTTCGTCCCGCTGGGAGTCCGGCGCCTTCATGGTCGTGTGCGGCATCGGCCTCGGGTTCACCATGCAGCTCCTCGTGCTGGCCACCCAGAACTCGGTGCCCGTCTCCGACCTCGGTGTGGCCACGGCATCGGTCAACTTCTTCCGCTCGATCGGCGGCTCCCTCGGCGTGGCCCTCTTCGGGGCCCTGTTCAACACCCGGCTCATCGCCCGGATCGGCGCGGGCACCGAGTCGCTCCGGCCCGAGGAGGTCCAGGCCCTGCCGGACGCGGCCAAGGCGGCGTACGTCGGCGACTTCGCCGACGCCCTCACCGGCACCTTCCTCTACGCCGTGCCCCTGATGGTCCTGGCCACCGCGCTGGCCATCGCCCTGCGGGAGGTGCCGCTGCGCACGACCAACCAGGTGGACGACCCCGACGTGCCGGCCGAGGCCTTCGCCGTCGATCCGCTCTGAGAGTCCGTGATCGGCCAGCATCGCCCGATGCGCGTCCCGTCCTCGCAGGGCACGACCATCGCCGTCCACGACCTGGGCGGTGAGGGCCCCACCCTCCTGATCTGCCACGCCACCGGGTTCTGCGGCGGGGCCTACCGGCCGCTGGCCGCCGCCCTGGCGCCGCACCACCGGGTCTTCGCCCTCGACGCCCGGGGCCACGGCGAGTCCACCCCGCCGGCCGACGGCGACTTCGACTGGGGCGGCATGGCCGACGACGTGGGCGCCGTGGCCGCCGCGCTGGCCGACGCCGCACCCGGGCCCCTCCACGTGATGGGCCACTCGATGGGCGGGGCCGCCGCCCTGCTGGCCGAGCACCGCCGGCCCGGCACCTTCGCCTCGGCCTACCTCTACGAGCCCATCGTCCCGCCGGGTCCCATCCCCAAGGGCCTGTCGAACCCGCTCCTCGCCAACCCGATGGCCGAGGCCGCCCGCCGGCGCCGGGAGGTCTTCCCGTCCCGCGCCGAGGCGATGTGGCGCTACGCCTCACGGCGACCGCTGGCCGTCCTCCAGGCCGCGTCGCTGGCGGCCTACGTCGAGCACGGCTTCGAGGACCTCGACGACGGCACCGTGCGGCTCCGCTGCCGGGGCGAGAGCGAGGCCCGCACGTTCGAGTCGACCGGCGCCATCCACACCGGGCTGGTCGGCGACGTGGCCCTGCCCACGGTCATCGCCGTCGGCGGCGGCGACGCCGGGATGGTGGCCGACATGAGCCCGACCCTGGCCGCCGCCCTCCCCCACGCCGTCCTCCAGCCCCACCCGCACCTGGGCCACTTCGGCCCGCTGCAGGATCCGGCGACCATCGCCGCCGCCGTCGTCGCCCACACCACGACCCCCGGCTGA
>DATHEV010000635.1:0-9946 GCA_035318405.1 Iamia sp. | reverse complement strand
GGGCCGACCGAGACCTCGCCCGGCACCGGCGGGTGCGCCGCCTCGGTCCCCCGCTCGTGCCGGAGGTGGACCGACTCCGGCCCGACGACCAGCTCGTGGCCGATCGGGTCGGTGTTCCGGACGACGAACCGCACCTGCGTGCCCTCGTGGACCCGGATGCGCTCGGGCCGGAAGCGGCTGTCCTCGATGGTGATGGTCACCGTCTCGGTGCCGGGCCCGAGGATCGGTCCCGCCGCCCCCTCGTCGGCGGCGACCACGGCGTACCCGCCACCGGTCACCGCGCCGCCGACGAGGGCCGCCGCCAGGGCCAGCCCCGCCGCCTTCACGCCTGCCCCTCCCGCTGGTTGATCACTGGCATCGGCGGGGCCGCCATCAGACGGACCAGGAGCCCACCGCCGAGCACGGCGGCTGCCGCGGCCACGCCAACGGCGACGGGCCACCAGGTGACACCCCCACCGCTGGCGTCGACGACCACCGCCTCCCGAGCCGGGATCCCGGCGTCGACCACGGCGGGCGCCTCGTCGTCGTCGGTGGAGACGGCCAGGTCGTAGTCGAGCTCGCCGGCGTCGGCCTCCAGCGGGAGGTGGGTGAACCACATCTCCTCGGGCACCCACTCCATGCCCACGTCGGACCGGAGGTCGTCGAGCAGGAGGTCGCCGGCATCCTCGCTGCGGGCCAGCTCCAGGCCCTCACCACCGGCCAGCAGCGCCGGCCGATCGTCGGTGAGCAGGAAGACGTCGGCCTCGACCTGCTGGTCCTCCTCCAACCCGAGGCCCAGGATCCGCAGGGGGACCCACGGGTCGTCGGTCGGGATGGTGATCATGATCGGCGTGCCGTCACCCGACTGCTGGCCCAGCTCGGCCGCCCGGGAGGCGTCGAACTTGGCGGCCATGAAGATCTCGCTGCGCTCGCCATAGAACTCGAGGACCTCGGGGGCGTCGGGCGTCAGCAGGAAGCCGTTGTCGACGGCCCACTCGCCGACCTCGTCGCCCCCGCCCTCGAGGATCGTGATGTCGAGGGCGTCGACCTCGTAGGTCTGGATGACGGTGGCGCTCTCGGCCGCGGCGGCGGTGGTGCTGGCGTCCGCGCCGTCGTCGCTCGGCGGGGCGACCTCCTGCTGGAGCCGCTGGAGGGTCCAGTCGCCGCCCCGCACCACGTCGGACGGGACGTCGGGCAGCGGGATGATGCTGCCGACCTCCTCGCCCTCGCCGGTGAACTCGAACGAGGTCACGTAGCGCTCGACGCCGTCGTGGTAGGCGGCCAGGGTCGTGGTCCGCACCAGCTCGATCGAGCCGTTCTCGCCGACGAGTCCGCCGCAGGCGAGGGCCGGGCCGGCCCCCAGGGCGGTGGCGGCACCGGCGGCGGCGAGCACGCCGAGGGCCTGCGCCAACCTCTTCCTCGTCGTCTTCCTCGCCGTGCGGTGCGGTCCGTCGGGACGACGAGCGGGTGTCTGGGTGGTCATGGTCCGGGCCTCCGGGGCAAGCGGGTGACGAGCCCTCCGACGGCCCGGCCCCGGACCTGGTTCCCGCTGCCTACTCTGCGCCGATGCCGACGCTGCCCCCCGACTGGTCCGTGGCGGCCGCCGCGCCGTGGGAGGTCCACCGCCGGTGGGTCACCCGGCTCGGCCGCGAGAACTTCGGCCGGCGGGCGGGCCGGCGCTTCCGCCGGTCGGGCAACAACCTCGACGTGGTCGACGGGGCCGGCTGCCTCCCGGACCTGGACGGGATCATCGTGGCGATCGTCGCCATCGTCCTCCTCGTCCTGTTCGTCATCTTCATCCTGCCCCTGCTGGTGGTGGCGGTCGAGATCCTCCTGGGCGTCGTCGTCCTGCTGCTCGGGCTGGTGGCCAAGATCGTGTTCCGGCGGCCGTGGGCCATCGACGCCTTCGCCCGCGACGGCACCCACCTGCGCTGGAAGGAGGTCGGCTGGCGCACGACCACCGCCCGCATGGGGGAGATCACCGCCGCCCTCTCCGCCGGCGTCATCCCGCCCGGTGCCGAGCTCCTCCACACCGACGCGGCCGCCCCGCCGCCACCGCCCGCCCCCGCGCCCCCGCCGTCGGCCGGCTGGGACGGCCGCGACGGCCCCTTCGGGAGCGGATGAGATCTTGGAGGCGCCGCCGGGAATCGAACCCGGGTTGAGGGATTTGCAGTCCCTTGCCTAAGCCACTCGGCCACGACGCCAGGAGCCGGAGACCCTAGCCGCCGGCCCGGCCGGCGCCCCCCTGCTACTGGGTGACGCGCAGCACGCCCCGCAGACCGCTGACCTCGAACAGGTTCCGCACCGGCGTGCTGGGGTGGGTGATCTCCAGGGTGCGGCCGCCGGCCGACGACCGGCGCTGGGCGTCGACGAACACGCGCAGGGCGCTGGAGTCGCAGAAGGCGACGCCGGCCATGTCGAGCACCACGTCGAGGGTGCCGACGTACTCGCTCAGGGCGGAGCGCAGGCGGGGCACCGAGAACACATCCACATCACCCGAGAGGGCCACCACGACCACCCCCTTGGCCACGCGCGAACGGTCGACATCGATCACGACCCCGATGGGGCCAGACGTCTCCGCAGCTCGGGACACCTTCACCGCACGTGGTCGTGCCCCTTTCGGACCCGTGGGAAACGGGCCGTTCGGCCCATCTCGCGCCCTGGTCAGGGCGGGTGAGCGCCCCTCTCGGCCCCCTTCGGCCCCTCTCACCGACCCCGGAACCCGGCGATCTGGGCGAGACGCCCACCGGACCGGGCCCGATCGCGCTGGCGGAGGGGTCCGACCGAGCCAGCCGGGCTGACCCGGTCCCGACCTGACCCGCCGGTCAGGTCACCCACTAGCGTGACCGCCCAGACCATCATCCACAGCAGGGCGAGTGCACCGGTGAGCGAAGACGAGACGATGCAGGGCGAGGCGGCACCGAGGCCGAGCCCGGCCGACTGGGCCACCGACTTCGACCACACCCACGACGACTACGCGGCCGCCGCCCCGGAGATCTGGGACGACCTGCGGGGCCGGTGCCCGGTCGCCCACACCGATCGCTTCGGCGGGGCCTGGCTCCCGACCCGGCACGAGGACGTGTCGGCCATCGCCCACGACACGACCCACTTCACGTCGAACAGCGTGATCGTGTCCGACTTCCGGCCCACCACGCCGGCGCCGATCGGCTTCGCCCCGCCGATCACGTCGGACCCGCCGTTCCACGACTTCGCCCGGCGCCTGCTCCTGCCGGCCTTCTCGCCCAAGGCCATCCGCCCGCTCGAGGAGTCGACCCGGATCCTGTGCCGGTCGCTCATCGACGGCCTGCTGGCCGACGCCACCGGGCCCGGCGGAGGCCCCGAGGGCGCCGTGGTCGACGCCGCCACCGCCTACACCCAGCACATCCCCGTCGGCGTCATCGCCCACATGCTCGGCGTCCCGCCCGAGGACGGCGATCGCTTCCGCATGTTCATCCACCGCATCCTCGAGAAGCCGGGCCAGAACGGCCCGACCGACACCGAGGACACGATGATCTTCTACCTGATCCAGGTCATCGAGGATCACAGGGCCAACCCCCGCGACGACCTGATCGGCTACCTCCTCGACCTCGAGGTCGACGGCAAGCCGCTGTCCGACGACCACATCATCGGCACCGTCGCCCTGCTGCTCATCGCCGGCATCGACACCACCTGGTCGGCCATCGGCGCCAGCATCTGGCACCTGGCCCAGCACCCCGAGCACCGTCAACGGCTGGTCGACGATCCCGCCGTCATGCCCTTCGCCGTCGAGGAGATGCTGCGGGCCTACGCCCCGGTCACCATGGCCCGGATCGTGGCCGAGGACGTCGAGATCGGCGGACGCCAGCTGGTCAAGGACGACTGGGTGCTGCTGCCGTTCCCGGCGGCCAACCGCGACCCCGAGTTCTTCGACCGGGCCGACGAGGTCGTGCTCGACCGCGAGAAGAACCGCCACTCGGCCTTCGGGCTCGGCATCCACCGCTGCCTCGGGTCGAACCTGGCCCGGATGGAGCTGCGGGTCGCCCTCGAGGAGTGGATGGCCCGCGTGCCCGACTTCGAGCTGGCCTCGGAGGATCCGAGCGCCGTGCGCTGGTCGACCGGCCAGGTCCGGGGACCGCGGGCGCTGCCGCTCCGGCTCCTGCGCACCGCCGCCCCCGTGGGGATCGCGTCGTGAGGATCGCCTACGACCGCGCCGCCTGTCAGGGCCACAACCGCTGCTACCTGCTGGCGCCCGAGCTGTTCGACGTCGATGACGAGGGCTTCGCCATCCTCCTGGTCACCGGCGACGTCCCGGCCGAGCTCGAGGCCAAGGCCCAGCTCGCCGTCGACAACTGCCCCGAGTACGCCATCACCCTCGAGGGCTGACCGGGGCGGCCACTCGGTGCCAGGCACCGAGTGACCGGGGTGACGGGGTGCGAGGCTGGGCCGGTGGACGAGGGTCGGCGGGTGGTGGATGCGGCGCAGGCGCTGGCGGCGCGGGAGGGGCTGCGGGCCGTGGTGTTCGTCGAGGGGGCGAGCGACCACGCCGCCCTGCGGGCCCTGGCCGACCGGCAGGGACGGGACCTCGATGCCGAGGGCGTGGCCGTCGTGCCCATGGACGGGTTCTCGGGGATCGGGCGGTTCCTCACGCTGTTCGGGCCGACCGGGCGCGACCTCCGGCTGGCCGGTCTGTGCGACGCGGCCGAGGCCGGCTACGTCGAGCGGCGCCTCACCGCCGCCGGGCTGAGCGCCGACGGCTTCTTCACCTGCGATCCGGACCTCGAGGGCGAGCTGGTCGCCGCCCTGGGGGCCGCCGGGGTCGAGGAGGTGCTCGCCGGGCTCGGCGACCTGGTGGGCTTCCACCGCTTCCAGCGCCAGCCGGCCCAACGGGACCGTCCGGTCGAGGCCCAGCTCCACCGCTTCCTCGGCACCCGCAGCGGCCGCAAGATCGCCGCCGCCCGGGCGCTGGTCGAGGCCCTCCCCGTCGACCACGTCCCCCGCCCCCTCCTGGACGTGCTGGCCCACGTCTGAAGGCTCAAGGTTCGGGGTTGGTGGCCAGGAGGACGTCGGCGTGGGCGCGGAGGGCGGTCCGGAGCTCGGGGGGGTCGAGGACCTCGACGGGGACGCCGAGGCCGGCCAGCCAGCGGACCATCCCGGCGATGGTGCCTCCGCCGAGCTCGACGATGGTGGCGTCGGGGCCATCGGGGCGGTGGACCCCGGTGGTGCGGGTGATGAGCGACTGGGCGTGGGCCAGGGTGACCGGCATGCGGATCGTCGCCTGGATCTCGTAGGGCGCCACCGCGTTGCCGCGCTGCACCAGCTCGACGGGGTCGGGCGGGTCGACGATCTCGACCGGCTGGCGGGTGGTGCGCACCTCGCCGATGCGGTCGACCCGCAGGGTCCGCCAGGCGTCGCGCTCGACGTCGCGCGCCACCAGGTACCAGCGGGGGCCCATGCGCACGAGCCGGTAGGGATCGACCCGCCGCTCGGTCTCCCGCCCCTCCCGGTCGACGTAGCCGAGCCGGATGCGCTCGGACTGGCGGCAGACCCGGGCCAGCTCGACGAGGAGCCCGGCGTCGACCTGATCGGGCGGGCGGCCGTGGAGCTCGGTGGTGACGGCCTGGATCGACCGGACCCGCTCGACCAGCGGTGCCGGCAGGACCTGCTCGAGCTTGGCCAGCCCCGACACGGTGGCGTCGTCGAGGCCGCTGACGCTGCCGTCGGCCGCCGCCCGGAGACCGAGGGCGACGGCCACCGCCTCGTCGTCGTCGAGCAGAAGGGGCGGGAGCCGGCCACCCCGGCCCAGCTGGTAGCCGCCGTGCGGCCCGGCCTCGGCGTCGACGGGATAGCCCAGGTCACGCAGCCGGGTGACGTCCCGGCGTACCGTGCGGGGCGTGACCTCGAGCCGCTCCGCCAGCTCGGGCGCCGTCCACGTCGGGCGGGCCTGGAGCAGCGACAGCAGACGCAGGAGACGGGCGGGGGTGTCGGCCACGGGTCCCATCCTTGCCGCTGATGCGGACCGAAACTGTCCGCATCAGCCCGTACGGTGCTCGTCATGACCACGACCACCCCTCTCAAGGCGACCTCCACCTTCACCTCGTGGGACGAGGAGCCGAGCTACGGCGACGACGCCCCGCTCCCCCGTCTGGCCCACGCCAAGGTGGTGTTCACCTACACCGGCGACATCGAGGCCACCTCCGAGGCCCACTTCGCCCTCTACTACGGGGCCGACGGCACCGGCACGGCGCAGGGCTTCGAGCTGGTCACCGGCACCAGCGACGGCGAGGAGGGCACCTTCGTCGTCCACCACGTCGACGACTTCGGGGCCGACGGCGTCTCGTCGCAGTTCTCGGTCGTCGAGGGATCGGGTACCGGTGTCTTCGACGGCCTGACCGGGTCGGGCACCTACCAGCTCGGCCACGGCACCAAGGAGTGGGAGTGGTCGCTCTCGTGAGCCCGGCCAGCCCCGCGGTCCCCGATGTGAGCCGGGACCAGGTCCTCGCCCACCGGGCGGCAGCGCACCAGCTCGACCGGTCCGGGCCCACCGAGGCCGGCGACCTGGCCATCGTCGACCTCGGCGTGCAGGACACCCCTGCCGGGTCGGCGGCCCAGTCGCTGGCGGCTCGCCTGCCCGAGGGCGCGGACGTCGACACCACCGACGGGCGGCGGTGGAGCTCGGTGTGGGGCGTGCGGGGCGCCCCCCACGTCCACCGGCGGGGCGACCTGCGAGCCCTGGCCCCCGCCCTGTGGCCGGTCGACGCCGACGACGCCGCCGCCCGGCTCGCCGCCACGGGCACCTACTTCCGCAAGAACGGGGTCGACTCGCTCGACGTGGTGCGGATCACCGCCGCCGCCTACGAGGAGGTCGTCACCGCCGAGATGCCCAAGGGCGAGGCCAGCACCGCCCTCACCGAGCGGGTGCCCGACCAGGCCGTCTCGTGGTGCCGGGGCTGCCAGGCCCACCACCTCTCCGACCAGCTCATGCGGGTCGCGGCCCTGCCCGGCGGCGCCCGCCTCGTCCCCGGCGGGACCGCCACCCTCGCCCCCATCCCCCGCTGGCCGGGGCTGCCCGACGGCCGGTCGGGGCTCGACGCCCTGATCCGCACCTACCTGGCCCTCAACGGCCCGACGCCCAAGGGCGACGTGGCGGCCTACTTCGGCACGACCCAGAAGGCGCTGGCCGACGCCTGGCCCGACGACCTCGAGGACGTCACCGTCGACGGGCGCAAGGCGGTCACGCTGGCCTCGACCCTCGACGCCCTGGCCGACGCCCCCGCTCCCCGCCTCACCCGGCTCCTCCCCCGCGGCGACCCGTGGCTCCTGGCCCGTGATCGCGGCCTGACCGTCCCCGACAAGACGCACCACAAGGTGCTCTGGCCCATGCTCGGCCATCCCGGCGCCGTGCTCGTCGACGGCGAGGTCGTCGGCGCCTGGCGCACCAAGGCCACGGCGAAGCGGTTGGACATCACCATCACGCCCTTCTCCCCCGTCCCCAAGAAGGCCAAGGCCGAGGTCGATGCCGAAGCCCGGCTGATCGCCGCCACCCGCGATCGGGATGACGTCACCGTCACCTGGGCCTGAGGCGACGCCCGCTCAGCGCCAGCGGTCGGCTTCGGCCTGCACGATCTCGTAGATGGTGCCCTTGAGGTAGCGAGCCGTCCGGTCGATGCGGTCGAAGACGGCGTGGAGGTCGACCTCGTCGCCCTCGGCGGTGCGGAAGGTCGGCTCGGGCTTCATCGTCACCAGCGTGAAGCCGAGCTCCTCGATGATGGGCAGCACCGTGCTCGGACTGATCCTCAGGGCGGCGCCCAGGTCGCCGGCCCTGATCGCCGATGCGCCACCCGGTGGACTGGTCACCGGCGGACCGTATCCCGGCGGCGGCTCGGGCTTCGGCCGGACCAGCGGCTCGCCGCTGCGGGACTCCTGCATGGAGATCTGGTAGAGCGCCTCGCGGACGAGCTTCGCCAGGTCGGGACGGGCCTCGATGCGGCGGACGGCCTCGTCCAGGTCGGTGACCACGCCGCCGGCGCCCCGCAGGACGGGCTCGGCCGGGTCGTCGCCTCGGTACGCCACCAGGCCGACCGCCCGCAGCACCGGGAGGAGCCGCTGTGGCCGGGCCTGGTAGAGGTAGCGCAGCCGCTCGCCGTCGAGGGGGAAGCGATCGCCGTCGGCACCGTTGTTCCAGAGGGCCGCGGCCTGCTCGGCGAGCGGCTCGATCCGCGTGCCGGGACCGGTCCAGCCGACGATGGTCCCCGACGGCAGCTCGCCCCGAGACTCCATGGCCGCGGCGCGGATGTAGGCCGTGACGTGGATCTGCTCGCTCCGCAAGCGGGCGAAGACCTGGGCGAGGGCGCACGCCTGGCCGTCGACGTCGGCGAAGGTCCGGGCGGTGAGGTCGACCCGGTAGTCGAGCGCCTCGATCAGCGGCACCACGCCCGCCGGCCACCAGGCCAGCGCGTCCCACAGGTCATCGACGGTGGCGTGCTCCCACCCGGTCGGTGCGGCCATGCCCGGACGGTACCCGCTGCTCGACCCCTCGAACTTTGGACGGATTCCGCCGCATGCGGCGTGGTTTCGTCCAAAGGTCGGGGTGGGGGCGGGTTCCGCCCCGCCTACGACGCGAGCTGGGTCTCGAGGGCGGTGGCCAGCTCGGCGCGGTTGCGGACGCCGAGCTTGGCGTAGATGCGGACGAGGTGGCTGTCGACGGTGCGGACGCCGACGTAGAGCTGCTCGGCCATGTCCTTGCGGGGCAGGCCCTCGGCCGCCAGCTGGGCGACCTCGCGCTCGCGGCGGGTGAGGGGGACCGGGGCGCTGGCGGCCACCAGGCCCGGCGAGCGGACCTCGTCGCAGCGGGCTCGCCACTGCTCCCCCTTCACGGCCCAGGCCGCGGCCGAGCGGGGATCGCCGTCGGCGCGGGCGGCCTCGTCGGCGGCGTGGGCGGCCTCGCTGGCCAGGAGCCAGGCGCCGACGGCGGCGAAGCCCTCGGCCGCCGCGCCCAGGGCGTCGGCCGAGCGGTCGCACACGGCCTCGACGTGGGCCCGCAGCAGGGCGTAGAGCTCGCCCTCGCCCCCGGCCAGCACGGCGACCAGCCGGTCCCGGACGTCGTCGGCCCGGCCCAGCCGGACCAGGTCGTGGAGACAGGCCACCTCGCCGTTGGCGTCGCCGGTGGCGGTGAGCGTGTCGGCGCCGACCAGCAGCAGCCGGTGCGCCTCGTCCTGGTCGCCGTCGAGCCACGCCACCCAGGCCCGGGCCCGGTGCACGGCCGAGTCGAACACCCGGGCCGGGTGGCCGTCGGCGGCGTCGACCGAGACCAGCTCGGCCCGGGCGGCCGCGGCGTCGCCCCGCTGGGCGTGGGCCAGGGCGAGGGCGGCGCGGGCCCAGCGCTGCATGCCCCAGTGCCCCATCAGCTCGAACGACCGGGCCGAGGCGACGAGGGCGTCGACCGCGGCCGCCGTCCGCCCCTGCTGGAGCCGCAACCACCCCTCCGACAGGAGGGCGTGGGCGGTGCGCGACGACTCGCCGGTGGACTCGGCCTGGCGGGCCAGGGTCTCGGCGAACTCCTCGGCCTCGGTGAAGCGCCCGGCATCGACCAGGTTGGCGATCCGGGCCGCGCCCAGCTCCCGCAGGCCGATCAGCAGGCCCTGCTCGCCCAGGGCGGCGTAGACGTCGATGGCAGTGTCGACCACGTCGAGGGCGGCGACCGGCTGCACCTGGGTGCGGAGGGCCTGGCTCAGGGCCAGGGCGGCCTGGATGTGGACCCGCCCCGGCGGCCGCGCGATCAGCGGCCCGGCCAGGTCGCGGGCCGGCCCGGGCCGGCCGGCGAAGGCGAGGAGGGTGGCCCGCACGCAGACCGCCTCGTCGGTCCACTCGCTGCGGGCCAGCAGGTCGACGGGGTCGAGCGCCCGCAGGGCCGGGGCCTCACGGCCGGCGTGCCAGTACTCCGAGATGGCCCGGACCATGGCGGCCATGGCCCGCTCGTCGTCGGTGGCGG